>DASYHR010000293.1:0-2627 GCA_035998385.1 Dyadobacter sp.
CCAACACGCTGATCAACTCCTCAATTTGTGCGGTACTCGTTGCAGGGAAGTTGGCAACCCGCAGTTGCGATCCTTTGAACTGACCATAACCGCTTCCGACTACCAATCCTTTTTCTTTGACTGCCTTGATAATATCTGCAGAAGGTGCCTCTGTATTTGTTACAATAACCGTTTGTGAGCGTTGCGTTTTCTCTTTGACAAACAGTGAAAAGCCACTCTGTTTTTCAAAAAACTTATACAGCAATGCGGCTTTTTGTTCTGTTTCTTTTCTGATTACCGCTACGCCTGTTTTGTTCAGGTCTTCCGCTATTTTTCCAAGCAGGTAAATCCCCATCACATTCGGCGTTGCCGGTGTTTCATTATTTTGCGCGTTTTTCCACAAAGTAGGCAAATCGTTATGTGCTCCGATCGAATACTGGTGACGGATAGCCTCTGCCTTTTGCAGACACTTCTCATTGACAATCCACACACCCAGCCCAGCCGGTAAACCGAAAGCTTTCTGAACTGAAAAGAATGCAGTGTCAATCAGCGAATAATCAAGATCGGGGTAAGGCGCAGAAGATACCATGTCCACTGCGATAAGTTTATCAGGATTTTTTTGCTTCAGCTTATGAATCTCGCTTACGTTCATCTGCACACCAGAGCTTGTCTCGTTGTGCGTAGTACAGATCAGCTCCGCATACTCAGGAACAACAATCTCAGATGCCACAAATCCTTCACCCATTGGTTTCTCCAGCTTGTGTGCATACTTATTCAGTGCATTGGAGTAGTCATAAAACTTTTTGGAAAAAGAGCCATTCACCAGATGGAAACTCTCCAATTCCACACAACTGAATAAAATCCGCTCCCAGGCTTCAGAAGCCGATCCCAGAAAGAGTATTGCGTGTGTATCAGGGACATTGAGCAAAGTCCTCACCTGATCAACCGTAAACTTGTGCAAATCTCTGTACTGTTGGCTTCTGTGCGAAATAGAGCCAAGCTGGCTGGCAATAAATGTTTGCACATGTTGCTCAAAAGTAGGATAAAGCTGGGCCGGGCCGGGGGTAAAAAAAGTAAGCATTAAAACAGAAGTTATAGTAGTTAAGTAGTTATTGAAGTTAGCCATACGGAACTACCCAGATAAGATCAGCTTCCCGATATTTTTACGGCATAGCTGTTGAGCAACCGGCTGACTTCTTCGATCAATAACTTATTTTTCTGGTAATCATTGTTTGCCAAATAACTCAAATCCTTGTCTGGTAGTTATTGAAGTCAGCCATCCGGAACTACCCATATATGATCAGCTTCCCGATACTTTTACGGCATAGCTGTTGAGCAACCGGCTGACTTCCTCAATCAATAACTTATTTTCCTGGTAATCATTGTCTGCCAAATAATTCAGATCCTTGCCTAATCGTAAAAAGTAACGACATTCTTCAAGAGACCCTTGTGCTATATTGTAGAACCGTGCCTTATCGGCACGGCCTGTTCTTTTGAAGCCTTCCGCGATGTTTGCAGGAATTGACACTCCTGCCCGTCTGAATTGAGAAGTAAGGTTAAATATTTCGGAGTTAGGGAACGTAGTTGTTATCTTGTATACAGCCAACACAAACAAATGCGCCTTTTGCCAGACAATCAAATCTTCAAAAGATCGACTCTTTTCCATTTTCTTTTATGATTAAGATGAAGTGATACTTCAAATCTACCACAATTGACTTTAAGAAAACAGAGTCTACCCTTAGACATGGTTGTTAACTACTTAACTCCTCTAACTTCTTTACCTACTTCCTAGTACAACATCCTCGACCGGATTGTACCTTCAACCTCTTTCACTTCCTGAATAAATTCTTCCGTATATCCTTTTGCAATATCTACGATTACATAACCGATATGCTCGTTGGTTTTGAGGTACTGGCCTGTGATGTTGATATTATATTGAGCAAAAATCTGGTTCAATTTCGCAAGCACACCTGGTACGTTTGCGTGGATGTGCAGCAGACGGTGTGAATCTTTGAGCTTCGGCAACTGTACTTCCGGGAAGTTGACACTTCCGTAGGAGCTACCGTTATTCATGAATTCCAATAATTTGGAAGGAACAAAATGACCGATATTTTCCTGAGCTTCTTCTGTACTTCCTCCGATATGCGGGGTCAGGATAACATTTGGCAATCCTCTCAATTCGCTTTCGAAAGACTCGGCATTTGTTTTAGGCTCGTAAGGGAATACATCTACACTTGCACCAGCCACTTTACCACTTTTCACTGCATCGGCCAAAGCCGCGATATCCACCACATGTCCGCGAGACAGGTTCATAAATATCACGCCGTCTTTCATCAGATCAAACTCTCTTTTTCCAATCAGATTTTTATTTTCCTTCCGGCCATCTACGTGCATACTGATCACATCAGAAATAGCCAGAAGTTCTTCGAGCGTATTTAATTTCCGGGCGTTTCCAAGAGAAAGTTTTTCAATTCCATCGTAGAAATAAACCTCCATACCCAACGCCTCTGCAACTACAGAAAGTTGTGTGCCGATGCTTCCGTATCCAACCATTCCCAGTTTCTTACCGCGTACTTCAAAGCTACCATTGGCTGATTTATCCCATACACCTTCGTGCATCTGATTGCTCTTGGTAACGATATTACGGA
>DASYHR010000304.1:0-2191 GCA_035998385.1 Dyadobacter sp.
GAGAAATCTGCGATTTCCCGCACAATAGCTGAATAAAAGGCACAGAAGTGATAGTTGTTTGTTGAAAAACTATTCCGCATCTTGCTTTTCAATATTAAACTAAAAGGTGATTTGCTGTGAGTGAGGTTCCTTCAGGACAGAATAAAATTAAAACCTTCGTTGGCTGCGTATTAGCAGCCACATTTTTTTGGTTGATGAATGTGCTCAACAAGGATAACTATTCTATCAAGCTTAGTTATCCTCTTTCTGTTGAGTATGACAACTCTGCTTATGTGCCATTGGAGCCGCTTCCAAAGCGTGTATCCGTCAATGTGTCGGGTAACGGATGGAACCTGCTGAGAAAATCCTGGCTCAATTTCAATGCTTCGCCGGTAGTTTATAAAGTCAACAATCCGAATTTATCAAGCTACATCAACTCGACTGCACTTACCGATCAGATCACGGAGCTCTTTCCTGAACTACATGTCAATTATGTTGTTTCTGATACGTTCGAGCTGAGTTTTGAGCGTAAGATCAGACGCATCATTCCAATCCGTGTTGACAGTGCAGCAATTGATATTCCTGAGGGATATGCAATTTCCAGTATTATCAATGTTTCACCATCTTTGATTTCTGTCGACGGACCTGTGTCACTGATCAGGACTTATCCGGATACGATCAGGATAAGTATTCCTGTTCCGAAAATTCAAAGTCACTTCGACGAAAGTTTGCCTATTCCTTTGCCTGTTTCGCCTTTGGTGGAAGTGAGCCACAGGTCTGTATATATCAGCTTTGAAGTAGCTCAGTTCCTGAATCAGCCTAATCCTTAAGACTACTCAAACCATATGGCTGAGAGCCCGCACGCCCCCTTACAGATCGGCATTACCGGAGGAATAGGGTCGGGGAAAAGTATTGTGTGCAGGGTGTTTGCCTGCCTGGGAGTATCTATATACGATGCCGATGCGAGAGCGAAATGGATTACCAGTCATGATTCTGTTATTAAAAGCCAGGTAACTGAACTACTTGGGGTAGAGGCATACGATGAAAACGGGCAGTATAATCGTCCTTTTGTAGCCTCGAAAGTATTTGCTAATGAGCCTTTACTAAAATCGTTAAATGCAATTATTCACCCCGTAGTATTTCAGGATACAGAAAGGTGGATTGCAGAAAAAAAAGGCGAGCCCTATGTTATTAAAGAGGCGGCACTTATGAAAGCGGCAGGAGATGGTAATACCCTCGACTATGTGATTGTGGTGCAGGCGCCTGAAGCAATACGGATTCAGAGAATCTTACAACGTGATAAACGTAGTGAGGAAGAAATCAGGTCGATTATTGCGCGACAGGTATCCGATGAGACCCGTGCGGCTCTTGCAGACTTCACTATATTAAACGACGGAGCAGCCGCCCTGATACCACAGGTGCTGGATTTGCACAAACAGCTTATGAATTTTGCGCGGGCTTCGACAGGCTCAGCCTGACAGCGGTAGGTGAAGCTAGTGTATAATAATTCCAATAAAAGTCTTTGCGTCTTTGCGCCCTCCCATCGCGCCTTCGCGTGAAAACACTCCTTCAATCTCAGAAATCAACATCCAATCCCAACGCCTGCCTCAACTCTAACAAATGGGGGTTTTTCTCTGCCAGGAAACTGAATTTTTCAGCTGGTGTGTAGGGTAATCTATTCACTTCCTGAGGGGCAACACGGGGATTGATGTCCAGCTTGGGCTCATTGAAACGATTTTTCAGGAAACCGAGTAAGTCGTACCGCATGTTTTGAATAGCTTCCAACTGATGATCATTGTCAAGAATCACCTCTATCGTATGACCGCTCAGCCGAAATTCCTTTCGCAGTGCGATCTCTTCCGTCGTAGAATTCTTTGACTGTCTCCTTTTTTCAGCGAACTCATACCAGGCAGTTTGTAAAGTTTCGAAAGACAACTCTTCCGTTCTGCCTGCAGGAGTTGCTACACCGGTATCTCCTGCTGTATCGTTTTTGTGTTCAGGAGCACTTGCTGTTGCAAGTACAGGAGGTGTAAGTTGTGTGGTACTTTTGAGTTTGGATGGACGGGCCGGAGCAACTGCAACCTGAATCGCACCTTGCGATGGGGAAGGTGTGGTAGCAATACTTTGCGGAGCAGTGGCGACCGTCGGTTGCGTACCGGTTACTGGCTGAGATGGCTCTGACTCAACTTTTTTTTTTGCCGTTTCGTCAACG
>DASYHR010000308.1:0-2240 GCA_035998385.1 Dyadobacter sp.
CAGAAATCAGGATTTCTGAATCTGTTTGATGAGATTATTGAAAAGGCGACCGCAGTCGAGCGAACTATGGAAGGTGCTGTAAAAGCGGAAAGAGCGAGATTATTTAGTGCTCTCGAAAACCTTGAAAAACGCATTCGTAAGGCGGAAGAACGGAATCATGAGTGTGAGATTACTCAGCTTCTGAATGTGCAGGAAAAATTATTCCCGGGCGGAACTGCCCAGGAACGTTATGATAATCTGCTTAGCTTTTATATCAACGACTCATCGTTTATCAGCAAGCTCTTTGCTGCTTTTGAACCACTTGAATTCAAATATTTTATTCTTTCGGAAAGTAATACTGCTGATTCGTAATATCAGTCTTTGAGTTTCACATCTCCGAAAGTCGAGACAACAGTAATTTTGGTACCGCTACCAGAGCCTATTTTTCCCTGGTATTGCCTCACCTTGTAATTTTTGTCCTCTTTGGATGGCTGTTGGGTAAAATTCACATTACCCGAAGGATAGCTGAAGTTGCCATAAGTCACTGTTACATTGAATCTGCTCGCATCAGCAGGCAATGTCACCGAAGAATAAGCGGCCTTGATATTGACATTTTCAGCCGATTTGGTAAGCTCATCAATCTTGAAGTTTCCTGAATAGTTCAGTTTGATATTACTTTCACCCCGTATCGTCCCGATCTTCACACCCGAGTAATCTATATCTGCCTGCAAGTCTTTTACATCTCCGATCGTTAACTCGCCAAATTTGTTATTAAGCAACAACTTGGTAACCTGCTCCAGTTTAACGTTTGAATAATGACTTTCGAGTTTACCCTCATCCATTTTGCCGATATGCGCTGTTCCGTAGCGAACATCAATCACGTTATTGGCACCTGAAAGCGACTCTGCCGAGAAACTACCGTTTCTCGAATTTACCGTAAGAGGCGCAGTAAAGGTCGGGATATCGGTGTTACCAAACTTATTTTTCACGATCAACGCATTTTGCTTGGGCATAAACACAATGTAGTCGATTTGAAGAAAATTCTTTTCTCCGTTACGGTTATTCCAGCTATTGGACGATATCTGACCTCTGTTGATCACAGTAGTAATGTTGATCCGGTCCTTTTCACGTTTTTCTTCCACATCCACCGCACCCAGATATTGTGCCGCTCTGCTATCGGAAGGAGCATTGGCTGTAATCGCTATTTCAATCCTTATTTCTTTTTTATTCCAAAGATTGATTCTTACCTGCCCGAACTGATTATCAATCATCAGCACATCCTGCTCTTTTACATCGAAAATCTTGACAATATTTCTTCGTTTTTCAATCAATCCTGATGGTTCAGGATCAATAGCATGCACCACCAGCGGGAGCATCGCAAACGCACTAAATAAGAGGTGCGTTAGTATTTTCTTTATCGTAGCCATCTTTGACCTGATTAATGCGTTGTAAAATTTCGATTTGTTGGTTGAGCAGATCAACCTGCCATTGCAGATTTTGCACCATGGCTTTCAATAATGCCTCCTGATTGGGTGTATCCGGCAAATTTGCCCTCAGGTTTCCATAGTTTTTTTCGAGGCTCTGAAAATCTGCTGAGAAATCTTTATAAAGCTCCGGATTGTCCCGGGTCAGTTTGACGATTTCACTTCGCTTTTCTTCTATAGCCACCGTGTAGGTATTAAATTCCTTCGCATATGCAGGAACTTTAAGTGCTACGGCAGGGTCACGGGTTACACCATATTGCTTGTTGAGATACACGGTCAGCCCTATGCCAAGTGCCAGCAGTAGCCCGGCGGCCACGCGCCAGTTGTAGGCACTCATGCCTGACCAAAGCCTGGAAATTTTACCGGATTGCGGCGGAGCAGAAGCTTGTGGTGGCCCCGGAACTTTACTTTCAATGAGATCCCACAAATTATCCTGTGGTAAGAAGCTGTCAAATCCGTCTCTATTATCCCGCACAAACCGTTCCAGACGATCTTTTTTATCAGAATTCTTTTTCATTTGTAACTAACTTGTAATGTGTAAAATTTCTGTCTCAATAGGGGCTTGGGTTTTAATATTGCCATAAAAAAATCACTCCACATTTACTTACTGATACGCCCGAAATCACCTTAATGCGTCATCATTTCCGCCAACTTTTTCTTGGCACGCATGTACTGCGTCCGCGAGGTTGACTCAGAAATACCAAGCACTTCACCAATTTCTTCATGATCATAACCTTCGAACAAATAAAGGCTCAATACAACCCGATAGCCATCCGG
>DASYHR010000312.1:0-2207 GCA_035998385.1 Dyadobacter sp.
GTGCAGGATGATCCGTTTACTTTCAAAACTTTCTTCACCGGCTCCGGTTCTCGCAATTTCAAAGTGAAACGCCCGAAATTGACTCCGGTGCGCCACTTCTCTTTTTCGATATCAAGGTCTTCTCTGTGGTAGACCTCGAACAGTAGCGGCTTGGTGCCTGCATCAATCTGAATCCTGATCGGACCACCTTGCTCGAATCTTGATTTGAATTCCATCCACTTCGAAATGAAGTCATCCTGGTTGGCGCCTTTAAGCCAGCAGCGGAGACTTATTTCACGCACGCCGACCACATGCTTAATCAGATCCACCACTTCGCCGTGATAGTCGCCCCAATCCATCGTTAAAGGATCTTTGAGAGCGGGCTTATTAAAGACTCCATCGATCTTTTCGACGACGACGCCAAAATCACGGAAGTTTACGTTTGCTACAGAGAATTCCACTTGTAGTGTGTTTTGTATAATGTCAATTATTTCTTCTGGCGGTATGGCCTGCCCACCTATCGTTTTGCCCCCGTCCAGATAACAGAAGCCTCCTGTGCTGTGAGGTGAATCATTCAGGATCGCGAACCCGGTTGGATCTAAGCCGGAAGGATGCGAGCAAATGCCCATTCTGGTGCCATTCACATACACGGTCAGCAAATCAGCTTCCTGTGTTATCGTTACATGCGTCCAATTGGACATCCGCGTGTTTAACAAAACTTTGAAAAAGCCATAGCTTCCCGGAAACTTGAAAAGCACATAACTATTGGTGGGTTTGTTACCGTACCCTACCGCCATCACCCATATCATGAAAGTGAAGTCCTGCGAGAAGTCAATCACCTGTTCAATGATTTCCGCCTTGCCTTCATTGGGAAAGTATACGCAATTGCCGAATCTGCCAGGCACAAAACGTCCGAGTTCTATTGCCGCATGGTGATGCCCCGGTGACAGATCATACGCGATCGTCGACCCGTCTGCTTCATCAAAAAGTATGTCAAGTATTACATTTTCAGCCATTTGTATATTTTAATCAAATTTACTAAAAAATATTCACCTAAACATATTGTTTATATAGATACTTTTTTAGACCTTTGAATCCTCAGTGAATTTTAATGGTCAGTTATCTTTGTTTCTTATGTCAGACACGCTATTATTCTCCGATTTACCGATTGAATCACAGAACAGAATACTGATGAACGACAATGTTTCATTGTTCGGTCGGATGAAAAGTTTGGAGAATGAGAATGCTGGTTTATATGAGCAACTTAACAGAGTAAGAAAGCGAACATCCGCAGGTACGGGTCACGAAATCATCAAGTTGAAAGACACGATTGATATTCAGAATCGAAAGATTGCCCGCCAGGAGAAATTCATTTCCAACCTGAAAGAAAAACTGAAAGCCGAGTTCGTATAACCTTAAACGTTGCGTCTATGAAATAGCTATGTCCGCAGCTTAATCTATAAGGTAGGTGCCTGCAATCTTTTCAAATGAGATGAAGAATATAGAATGGAATAAGAGCATTGAAGAGTTGAATTTGATGCTCTTATTTGAAAATACAAATGGGCTTGACCGGTATAGACTGGCGTTGATAACAAAGACTAACATGCAGTGGGATTGAGCTATACCACTTTAAAATGTGTTCAGACAAACAAATGGCAAAACAAACGCACGCAAGGAGACTAAAGTAGTTGCCCTTGCACCTCAGAGAGATATAATTCTTTTGAGAGCAGCCTAATTGAATCGAAGTTTCCTGTTTCTTTCAAAATCAGGTGGTGGAGTTGGGTAATTTCGGTTACCCCCAAATTAAGCATGTATAATTAGTTTTTGAAGTTGCGATCAGGACCAGAGTTCGAATCTCTGCAAGTCCACCAAACACCATCTACCTGGACAGCTGCATGGGGTGAGTCGGTCGAGAGAATAGCCTCCCGGCTCAAAAATATTCGCGGTGGTGGAAAGAGACACCTTTTTCTGACGGAACCCAAACCATAGACGTGCTTGAAAGTGAGGTACTCCACAGGGGGAGAAAATGGTTAGATCATAGCACGTGTTGACCATGCAGGTATCGAATCCTGCCCGTGAAAACATTCGTGGTGGCGGAAAGTAAGACGCTCACAGTATTAATGGACTTAGAAGTGAATTATGTTGGCGTCAATATAAAGAAACAGCAACGTAAATGCAGGTATTGACTCCTGCCCACGAAAATATTCTTGGTGACGGAAGATAGACGG
>DASYHR010000407.1:0-3320 GCA_035998385.1 Dyadobacter sp.
GTCAGGCGAAAGCCCGTGAAGACGGTACATTGATATTTATTGAGCCAGGAGAGAAAAGGGAGTATGATGTGGAGTTAGAAGTGATTGCGGACGAGGCAGGGATTGAGGAGTTTTTGGAGGGGTTTGGGATGTGATTGCAGTGAGATATAATTGTTTCGGTGCGCTGCACCTTTTGGAGTAGTCATATAATCATTTTGCTATAAATATTCCGGTGCTCTGCACCTTCAAAGTGGTTAATGTTTGTAGTGAGAATAAATTTTTAAAGTAGATATTGATAAGATGCAAAGGTGCGGAGCACCGAAATATTTGTAGTAATTGAAACTGAAAGGATAGATTTCAAGGTGCAGAGCACCGTAATAAGATTACCAAAAAATAAGATTTACAATTATAACTAAACCAAATTTTTAAACTAACCGATGGGACTTTCAAGTATAGCTGAAAAGGCATTAGAACAGGGGAAAGGAATTTTACGTTTGGCGCCAACTTGGGTACCACGTTCGTTCTGCGTACCTGGTCGCAGAATAAAATTACATCCGGATGATTATTATGTGCTTGGTGGTGAGCGTGGTGGTATCGACGAACGTTGGTTGTCATCAACCACACCTGCTGAAAACGGACCTCTTACCGGCGAAAATGAAGGTTTGAGCCAGATCGTTTTTGAAGACGAATCAGGTGTTCAAAAAGTGACATTGAGAGATGCAGTAAGTGAGCTGAAAGGTGAAATTATTGGTGACAGACTTTGGGATGAATACAAAAGCTGGCCGATGTACTCCAAGTTTTTTGATAACATGGGACCATTACCTCACCATATCCACCACAGAGATGAGCACGCTGCGATGGTAGGCCAGAACGGAAAGCCGGAAGCTTATTATTTCCCGCCGCAACTCAATAACCACGGTGGTGATTTCCCATACACATTTATTGGTATCGCGCCTGGTACTTCAAAGGAGCAGATTAAGGAGTGTCTGATGAACTTCACTAAAGGTGATAACAAGATCACGAATTACTCGCAGGCATTCCGTCTGGAGCCTGGAACGGGCTGGGATGTACCTCCTGGCATGTTGCATGCACCGGGTAGCTTGTGTACGTACGAGCCGCAAAAAGCCTCGGATATCTTCGCAATGTACCAGTCGCTTGTCAACGAAGCGGTTATTCCTGAAGAGCTACTCTGGAAAGGAACACCGGAAGACAGGATAGGTGATTATGATCTGTTAATGGAAGTAATCGACTGGGATTTGAATGTCAATCCTAATCTCATGGAAAAACATTTCATGCGTCCGAAGCCGGTAAAAGATGTTGCAGAAATGAAGGCCGAGGGATACAGCGAAAACTGGATCTGCTATAAAAACGAGGCTTACAGCGCTAAAGAACTTACAGTTTTGCCAGGGCAGACTGTAACTATTACAGATGCTGCGGCGTACGGAATGATCGTCATGCAGGGACATGGTAAACTTGGTGTCTGGGATATTGAAACACCTGCTTTGATCCGGTACGGTCAATTAACAAATGACGAGTTTTTCGTAAGTGAAAAAGCCGCGAAAGAAGGAGTTGTAATCAGTAATCCGTCAGCGAATGACCCGATTGTGATTTTGAAACACTTCGGACCGTTGAATCCGGATCTGGTGTTGTAGGCAGTCGGCTTTGGGCCATCAGCTTTCGGCTTTGACCTTCGCTGATAGCCTTTGCAGAGACCTATAAACTATATTTAATTATATAATTTGTTTCCTAACCAAAAGCTGACAGCTGATAGCTGACAGCCGATAGCTTCTTTAATCCATGCCAGAAAATAATTTTCCAAAGCTTCACAATGCCACATGGCCTGGTATTGTGGGCAAAGGTTCAGAATCTGAGCCTATCATTCCCTTTGATACATTACTCGCAAAAACTGCTACTGCGGAAGTGAACGGAGTAAAATTCGACGGTATAGATATTGGTCTTTTTGATGATCATATTGGTGCCTATCTGGATGCAGAAGATGGAGCATTTCGTCTTGCTGATAAAGTACGTGGCTACAATCTTGAAATAGGAAGTCTGGTTGCAAATGTGTGGGCTGGCTCTGCATTGGGAAGCAAGGAAGCGCGCGATACGTTTGTCGAACAGGTTCGTCAGGCTTGCGTTTTTGGTCAGCAGCTTCGGGAAGCAGGCGTACGCCATGGCGGTGTTATACGTATTGATTCAGCTGTATCTCCGGAAACCTGGTCCAAAGATCCTGCTGCAGGTACGAAGCAAATTGCAGAAACTTTCAGGCGTGCCTGTGACGTAGCAGCTGATTTCGGTGAAAAACTGGCTGCCGAAGGTGAAATTTGCTGGGGCGGTATGCAGAGCTGGAAAACAGTGATTGACACGATGGAAGCTGTGGATCGCCCGAATATGGGTTTTCAGGCTGACATGTCGCATACATTCCTGTATCTTCTTGGTTACAATCGTCCTGAGGATCGTATCCTTCCTGTGGATTTCAGATGGGAGGATCGTGCAGCTCTGGAAGAAGGATTGAAAACAATGACGGCAAAACTACGTCCATGGACATTCGATTTCCACGTTGCGCAAAATGACGGAACAGTACACGGAACGGGATCTCATGATAAAACCGGGCGCCACTGTCTGGCAACAGATCCGAATGGAAAACTACATATTACACATGATGCAGGCTATTGGCTACGTGATGAAAATGGCGAATTGACAAAAGCATTCCGTCATATTTGCTGGGATGGCTGTATGTTCCCGAATTCTGTGATGGGCGATCAGCAAACCTGGAATGATATCCTTGCAGCGATGGTGAAGGTTCGTCAGGCGCACGGCTGGTATCAGGAGTCATAGTTTGTTTTTATCTCAAATAAGTTATTGATTAAAAGGCTTGTAGCCGATAGCTTTAATAATATGTCAAATAAAAAAGAAATCAGAATTGGATTGATCGGAACAGGTCTGATGGGCCGTACACACTCCAATGGATATAACCGTATTCAGAATTTTTTTCCGGAACTGGAATACACGCCGGTTTTGAAAGTAGCATGTTCGCGTAACGCTGAAAAAGCAAAAGCATTTGCCGGGCAGTGGGGATATGAGTCATTTGAAACAGACTGGAAAAAAGTGATTGCACGGGATGATATCGATGCAATTGATATTTGTACAGCCAATGACACCCATGCTGAAATTGCGATTGCGGCCGCGGCGGCTGGTAAAATGATCTTGTGCGAAAAACCTTTGGCGAGAACACTGGCTGAAGCACAAACCATGGTAGATGCCGTTGAGAAAGCGGGTGTAAAAAATACGGTTTGGTACAACTACCGTCGTGTTCCTGCTGTGACATTGGCTAAACAAAT
>DASYHR010000622.1:0-2793 GCA_035998385.1 Dyadobacter sp.
TTAACGCGCGACGGTTGACATAGACCTCAATGATTTTAACGCTTTCGGCACGATTGATATCAACTCCGCCAACAATAATCTGGCCGAATGTGAAAGATGAAGTCAATGCCAGACACCCAACTAATAAGAGACGCTTCATGATGATAATGGAATTGATGTTGAAAGTATGCGTATAGGTAGTAAAATTACAGACTTAGACTCCAATTACTTTCTAATCAGTTTTATCAATTTGTGATGTTTTGGGGTGCTGGTAAAATGACCAAGTGAAAGCGCATACCTGCCGTAGAGAAACCCTATTGATCGATATTCAGAACAAAGTAGTTATTTCTCTGTGGTTCATTTTTATAATAGTGTGTTACGAAAAGCCTGCCGTAGTCGCTCTCTTCCATAAGCGACATTTTTGCATTTGGGAAAAGGGTATTTACAAAATCGGGAACCGTATTGCCGTGACCAATCACAACCACATTTTCAAGATGCTTCTTATCGATTTGATCCAACAGCAATTTTACCTTTGAAGGATCGTAATCCAGGATAGGTACTGCATTCCGCATTGCCACAGCGCTTGCCGTCATTTTAGTTCTTTTGTAGGGTGTAGAAAACACAGCGTCAATCTTCGTCTCCCTTAGCAGAGAATCGAGGCGGGACGCCATTTGCTTCCCCTTCTCCGAAAGAGCAGGATCCTTTGTATCATCAACAGCCTTTTCCGCATGCCGCATCAAAAAAATACGCACCGGTAAATCCTGCGCCCATAACGGTTTGGAAACCATGGTTAGGCAGGTGAACAGCAGAATGAAGAATAGTGTTGTTTCATTGTGGAAACTGGATTATGGTACGAAGGAAACAAGGTTTTGGGATTTGTGGTTTTGTGGAAAATCAGGCGGTACTATCCAAAGCCTACTTTCTTTATTTCATTGAAATATTTTCATGAACCCATTTTGCTTCTTCTTCCGGAGTTACATTTGTCTAATGTACTGCCCATTCTACTGAATGTGGCTTGTGGAAAGTGATAAGGTTTGCTGTCATCAAAATACGGCCCAACGACTCCAAGCATCCAGCCATCTTTTGCTGCCCAATGTGGTTCATTCACCCTGTACTTGAATACTTCATAATGGACAAAGTTGTTCTTTCCGGCATAATCGAACCTTACTCTTTTAATATGTTGAACTTCGTCCGGGTGAGCATCTAGCTCTGTCGGAAATTCTAAGCAATTTGAAAGGTTGCTTTCAGCTGCTGAGATTTGGTTATTAAACTCATTGGGAAAAAGGTTTGTCTTGTTGTAGTCAGATAAAAGCTGAAAAGCGGTTTCCCTTGCGACGACATTTTTTGCATATGGCAGAACCTCAGCCTCGCTAACCTCATGTGCGCTTTCAAATTTATCATAAAGCTCTTTTACCCTCTCAAACCGTTCAGCGTTAGGTTTATTATTCTGTCTTCTAATCTTCACAAATCTGTAAATGGCAAAAATTGCAATGGCTGCCAGCACCAGCCCAATCGCTATTAAAACAATTTCCATTTCTGTTCGATTCTGAATGTCTGTAAATTTTGGTTGTTCATCATCCTCACACTATAATCTGAACATTATTTTGCTTAGCAAACGGTCGGAGATCGATGACACTTAGACGTAGTCTGGTGACTACGCCTAACCGGAATTTTGTCACACCGACTTTATTTTCCACCAATTTGTTTTTTCAAGTCTGCTTTTACTAATAAAATTAAATCTTCAAATTCTAATTTTTTCTTTCCATTTTTAGCTATCATTTGTTCGACTTGATGGTCGTCATAATAATTTGCATGTCTATAATTTATTAAGTCTAACTTGCCAATTTGGTATTCTGAAAAATATCTAATTGTGTCTACCAATTCTTTGTAGTGTGTTTCCTCTAGAAATAGTGATGCTTTCTCTATTTCAGTTTTTGTCAACTTTAATTGTTTTGAAAACTTCTCAAGTCTTGTAGGGGTTGCTTGTTGCCAAAGGTCATCTGCAAGAACTTTCAAGTCGTATAAACTTGCCCATAATTTGCTGTAATGTTCAAATTGTCTGTCTGAATATCGAAGTGTTGTTTGCTAAATTATGTCAAGTTGCGATTGATACTCATTGATTTCGTTTTGGAAGTTTGCTTTTATTTTTTCTTCATATCGTTTTGCTAAGAATTGTCCAAAATAATTTGATAGTCCCAATACAATTGCACCACCTCCACCTAATGATGCAAGTATCCCACAAACGATTTTTGTAATTTCTACTGTTGTCATATCAGTCATTTAGTATTTGTTTATAGCCTTGCACACAACGTATTGGGTTTTTCGTTCGAGCGGGTTTTGAAGCACAAATGTTCAATTTACCACTGGACAACTTTTTTTTGCCAAACCCCCATTATACCTTCCTTGTTTTTGCACACGTAAAACCCTTTCGCTATGATGTGAATATTTTACGTACTTTTTTGAATTCCTCGTAGTCCACCTTAAGTTCTGCAATTGTCGGTGTTGTATGAATTTCCTCTGGGCTACTGTGACCATCAATTGAAACACAACATTTTTCGTAAATGTCATTTACTTTTCCTTTGTTGGTGTCGATTTTACTTCCTTCAATTCTTAAAAGTGATGGAAACGCTAGACCTTTTTTATATCGTTTGACTGTCTTTTTGAGTAAGTCGTCTTCAACTGCAATTTCAATTGCAGACCGTAGGTGTCCATAACCCTCAGCAGCAAGTTTAGCTTCGTCTTGTTCTACTGATGGTTTTGTGTCAATAACTAGTTGCAGTTTTTTGGTGTAATGGCTAAATGAATTTATTTCTT
>DASYHR010000738.1:0-3974 GCA_035998385.1 Dyadobacter sp.
TTGCGCTCCCCAGTTGGTAGTTCTTCTTTTCTGTGCATCAGTACCTGCAACCAGACCGATGTTATGCTTACCAAATGTTTTGTTGTATTGAATCGTATTGATCCAGTTCCAGTTGTCTGCACGCTGATATCTGTTGTAAGCATCTCCTTGTGCAGCAAAACCATCTCCGTTGTATGGATTCCAGAAACGGATGTCTTCCGTATTTCTTCTATCCCATGAATACGTAGTTTTGAAAATTAAACCTGGCATCAATGTAAATTCTGCACCAATGTTTGAGATCAGACGGTTGTTTTCAGATGTATTTTTGTCAAGATCGATCAATGTTGCAGGGTTAGAGAACTGAGATGGCAACAAGTTGTTTTTACGGCCAATCGCGTTGTTTTCTAAGTTATAGCTACCGTCTTCGTTGTAAGCAGGCAAGTTAGGAATCTGAGCCATTGCCAAACGTCCAAGACCAGAAGAACCAAATGCACCATCCGGGTTCGATCCACTTGCAGGTGATTTGTTAATCGAGTTGTTATAGTTGATATTGAAAGTCAATCTCAACCATTTTGTAGCCTTGTGGTCCATGTTCAAACGAGCCGAACGACGTTGGAAAGAGTTCGCTTTCAAAAATCCATCCTGATCAGACAAACCTGCTGAGAAATAGTAAGAAGTTTTGTCAGTACCACCTGTTAAAGACACATTGTGGTTTTGAGAAAATGCAGTTCTGTAAATGAAGTCAGCCCAATCGGTATCAACCATTGAACCATCTGCATTGTAAGTTGGCAAAAATGAACGGTTCTGAGCATCGCGTGCAGTTGGTGCAATCGCGTTAGGGTTAAGCAAAAGTGCATTTGCAATAGCACCGTTTTTGTGATCCATATATTGTTGTGCATTCAACACCTCAGGAACACGTACAGCATTGCTTACACCAGCCCAGCTATCGATAGTTACCTTAGCACTACCTGTTTTACCTCTTTTAGTCGTAATTAACAATACACCGGCAGCAGCTCTTGAACCGTAAATCGCAGAAGAAGCAGCATCTTTAAGGATATCGATAGACTCAATATCCGCAGGGTTGATATCACCCAAAGGGTTGTTCGTTGTTGCATTTGCAGAGATGTTGTCAGATGTAATAGGAATACCATCCACTACCACCAATGGGAAAGAACTAAGTGAAAGTGAGCTAAGGCCACGTACACGAATAACAGGAGGGTTGTTCAAAAGACCGTTTGGCTGTGTGATGTTCACACCGGCAGCCTGTCCTGTCAAACCCTGACCAAAACTTTGAACAGGGCGTTCAGCGATTCCTTTACCTTTAATAGTAGAGGCAGAACCTGTAAACTCCGTTCTTTTTTGTACAGCATAACCCGTTACAACCACTTCGCTCAATTCAGTCATGTTGCTCAAAAGTGCCACGTCAACAACTGACTGGCTTGCAACTGCTATTTCTTTTGAGTGCATACCTACAAAGCTGAAAACAAGCGTAGCGCCATTAGAAGCAGTTGTAATGCTGTACTTACCATCTGCATCCGTGGTAGTCCCGGTAGTGGTTCCTTTGATAAGAACAGAAACGCCCGGCAACACCGATCCATCGTCGTTAGATGTTACTGTTCCGGTTACAACCTTGTCCTGCGCCAGCACCAGACCGGAACAAAACAAGAACATAATCAATAAATAATTCCTCATACTTAGTTAAATAGTTAGGTGAAAAAACATAAAAGGAGACTCAGATTCAGATAATATTCTATTATCAAAATTTTGCTGACAGTGGGACAACAACATGCTGAAAGGCATTGCTATTTCCGGATTTAATACAAAGGACACCGGGCGACCCAGGCGAAAATCCTGTTCACTCAGACAATGTACATCTGTCACTGCAGTAAATAAATGGGTAAAAATCAGATTTTACGATGAGCAGGAATTGAACATCGAAGAAGGTTAGATAGAGGATAAATCATATTTTGTTAAAATTAGGTTTGTTATGTAGTTCTACTGTTGCAAAAGTAACTATTGTTTTGACCACCACAATAAAATTTTGAAGAATTATCAAAATATACTTTGGTTTAGGTCGTACAAATGGCAAATTTTCTATTTAAAAAGGTATTCTTTGCCAATTTTTCAACTGATGATTTTTATAGATTGGGGGTGTATTTCTTGCTTTCTTCTAAAAATATGGGCGTACCGTTACATTATTATCACTAAATATCACATTTCTTAATAATAATTTAATTCAGACACATAACTAAAATTATATACTGCCTCAGAGAAGAAAAAGTTATTTGCTGCAGGCTCATAAAATCGCAACACCTTCAAGATCATAAAAATAATACAATTCAAGCACCTAAAAATTCGATCGAAACTATAACGATTTAGCAAAAACAAACGCAGTTGGTTTCGGCACGTACTGACACTTCCCCGATAAAAGCGGCGACGGAGCAATGAGAGGATCGCGATTTATGTCACCCCCTGCTCGAATCAAGTATATCTATCTGACTATTTTACAATTATACGTAATTTATAACTTGTAAAAACTGCAATTAAATTTTCAACCAAAGATCATTCTATAAATAACCATTCGGTTACAACTTAAATTAGGTAAATCAGATATAGACAGAATAAAGAACTTAATAATACGATTATTACAATAGAACCCAAACATAGAATTTTTACGATAATTGCAAACAATTCACACTAAATCGCAAAATTTTTCAACCCTTAAAGCTACTAATGACAATATTTTATAAAACTCATAATTCACTTATTAAGATTTTGTTAACGATGTGTTATTTTTGCACCAGTTAACATTAACAATCTTTAACCAAAACCAATAGTATGAGGAAGATTATACTGTTCTGCTTTGCGATGACAATGCTGATAAGCATGCATGTCTCGGGGCAAAATCTATCGGTTACCGGTGTGGTGTCCGCAGAAGACGGGTCAGTACTACCCGGTGTGAGTATTTCCATCAGAGGCACTACGCGTGGTACTACCACCAACGCCAATGGAGATTACGCAATTGAGGTTCCTAATAACGCTACATTAACTTACAGCTTTATTGGCTTTCAATCTCAGGAAGTTGCAGTAGGCGGAAGGTCGGTGATCAATGTAACATTGAAAAACGATGTAAGCCAGCTGAATGAAGTTGTAGTAACAGCCCTGGGTATCAAGCGCGAATCGCGTGCATTGGGTTACTCCGTAGCGAGCATCGACGGAAGTCAGCTTGTAAGAAAAAGTGAGCCGGATCCTTTGAAAGCTTTGCAGGGAAGAGTTGCAGGTGTGGACATCAGAACATCTCAGGGAACTCCCGGAGCGGCAACTAAAATCCAGATTCGTGGTAATACATCTTTCTTTGGTTCCAATGAGCCTCTGATCGTTGTGGATGGAATTCCTTACAACAACACGCAGGTTGCAACATCAAGCCAGACTTCTGGCGGAGGTGCTTATGCAAATGGATTGTCTAGTTTGGATCCTAACGACATCGCTACAATGAACGTACTGAAAGGTGCTGCAGCCGCTGCACTTTACGGTTCCCGTGCATCTAACGGTGCCATCATCATTACGACCAAATCCGGAAGCTCTACTCCAGGAAAAAAAGGACTGGAAGTAACTTATTCGGGTTCTTTCGCAGTTGAAACGATCGCTAACCTGCCAGACTATCAAAATCTGTATGGTACGGGATCAGCTTTCAGATATGCCAATGCGAACGGTTCCTGGGGATCTGCATTTGCTTCGCAGGATTCTGTACCGGTTTGGGATGATTATTTAAATGCTTTTCCGGGTCTTTTCCCTGCGAGTGGAAATATGGCTTACCGTGCAGTGCCTAACAACGTAAAAGACCTTTTCAAAACAGGTCAGGTTTGGGACAACTCTGTGAATATCACCGGAGGAAATGAAAAATCTTCTGTAAGTGCAACCATGTCGTTCCTGAAACACTCAGGTTATGTGCCCAACTCCGGATTTGATAGAGGTAGCATCGGTCTTGGTGGTAG
>DASYHR010000814.1:0-2548 GCA_035998385.1 Dyadobacter sp.
TCCCTCTACAAAGCGGAAATATCGCACGCTGGTGCAGTTATGTGATGGGTGTAAGTCCTCAGCTTTGGAAGCCCTGGATACAGGTGAAGCCTGATGCTCAGTACAGCGACACTATTGTGATGGGACGGAGTGAGCGCTACCGTAATCATGGAATCAGTTATGCCTTTTTGAAACAATACCCGAAGATTGTTTTTCTCGGTATTGAGTCGGAGTACAATGATATTAGAAAAATAGTACCACATATACAGTGGGTACAGGTAAGTGGCTTTTTGCAAATGGCATCCGTTATTGCCGGAGCCAAAATGTTTATTGGCAACCAGTCATTTCCATTTTCGGTTGCTGAGGCAATGAAGGTTCCACGCGTGCTGGAGACTTCATTTCAGATTATCAACGTAGTACCGGAAGGAGAAAACGGTCATGATTTCTTTTTTCAGGATCACCTGGAATCTATTGTCAAAAGACTTGCCGGAAATCAAACCGACCAAAGATGAGTACAAAGAAACAAGTAGCGGTCATCGTGCCGATCTATCAATCGGTTCTCGATCACCTGGAAGAAATTTCGCTCAAGCAGTGTTTTGATGTACTTCATAAATACCCGATAATTGCTATAACTCCGGAATCGCTGGATATTTCAACCGTGAGCGGTTACCAGCAATTCGAGACTGTTGAGAGATTTGACGACAGCTTTTTTGAGGGTGTGCAGCAATACAATGCACTAATGCTTTCGACCCATTTCTACGAGCGGTTTCTTGACTATGAATTTATACTCATTCATCAGCTCGATGCTTTCGTATTTCAGGATCAGCTTTCGAATTGGTGTGCTACGGATCTGGACTATATTGGTGCGCCGTGGCTCAGGAGAGTTGCTGTGGAGGGGCTGCAAGAGTTTACAGCGAGTTTCAAAACCTGGTTCTACACTTTTTTTAATATCTCAAAATACGGAGTCCCCAGCGACCGGCAGTTCGATAATGTAGTAGGTAATGGCGGTTTTTCACTAAGACGAACTGAAAAATTTCACAAACTCTCTGTGAGCTGCAAGCCGATGATGCGACCTTACGTTGAACGTAATGAATTCAAGTTCCATGAGGATGTTTTCTGGAGTATAGAGGTGAACCGTCGCAAGACCAGACTTCGTATACCCGATTACAGGACTGCCGTCCAGTTTGCATTTGAAAACAATCCGGAAAGGTGTCTACAATTAAATGATAACAGGCTCCCCTTCGGTTGCCATGCCTGGGATTTACATACAGAATTCTGGAAGCCACATTTCGAGAAAATCGGATTTGACATCGACGGTTACACAAGATAAATACCCATGTTAAAAAACAACACTAATCTTCTTGTCTCAATTGCACTTTGCGTTTACAACGGTGAACGGTTCCTGAAAGAACAATTGGATTCGCTTGTTTACCAGACTTACAGCCCGATAGAGATTGTTGTTGTTGATGACTGCAGTACGGATTCCTCCTTGCAGATAGTGGAAGAGTACGCCGGTAGATTTAAAAATATCAAAATTTTCAAAAATGACCGAAACCTTGGTTATGTGAAGAATTTTGAAAAGGCGATGACCCTTTGTACGGGCGAGCTGATTGCACTCTGTGATCAGGACGATGTGTGGGATTTGAATAAAATAAGTCTGCAGGTTGCTCTGATCGGGGATAATCAGTTGATCTACCACGATTCACGGTTTATTGATGAACTAGGACGCGACATGAACAAAAAGATGTCGGATGTGCTTCACTTATACCGGGGCGATCAACCCGAAGTTTTTCTGTTGATTAACAGTGTATCCGGACATAGTATTTTATTCAAAAGAGCCCTGCTTGCTGAGATCCTTCCCCTCCATCCTGACTTTTTTCATGATCACTGGATCGGGTATGTCGCAACCAATCTAGGCAGTATTGACTTCATACCGCAATGCCTGGTCGGGTATCGCCAGCATACAACTGCCTCTACTGATATTCTCAATTCACGAAAAAAACTGGATAAGACCTACCACGAAAACCGCGATGTAACCAAGCTGAAGCGTGAATTGAGATGGCTAAAATACTGCCAGAGTTATAAAAATAACAAGGATCAGGTTTTTGTAGATCAATTTGTCAACCTTTTTGAACAACGGATTACTTCCTTTTTCTCATTCAAATACGCAGCTTTGGTCGGGAAACACTTCGATACGCTTTACCACAATAAAAAGCTTCACAAGTCGAGCAAAAAGGGATTTATATACCGACAAATATGGGGCTTGAAGGCCAAGACAATATGGGCCGATATCTTCGCCAGGAAATCATGACTTCCATTTATGTTTCAGAAAATGAAGATACGCTTTCAAAAACAGGCGTACCGGCATCCATTCTGAACTAAGGCTTTGAACAAGCATCCGATGAATTTCGGTGAATGAAAAATTCCACTCCCACATTTGCTCAATCTGCTTTTTGATGGCACGCTTCTCAGTGAAATATATCTCTTTTTCTGTCAGCACTGCGGTCGTCAAAGGCAACACTTTGTTCCATTTCTCGTGTACTTTCAGAATCTGATTCAGCCATGCTCT
>DASYHR010000826.1:0-1884 GCA_035998385.1 Dyadobacter sp.
GTTATCAATAATTCTGAACGTTGAGAAAGATCTGCTAACCTGAATTTGTGTGGCTTTGAGGCTTCTCAGCGGGAGAAATTTGTTCTGGCATAATTATTATTGACGAGGGATATTTTTCCAAATCCCACACTTGTACTTTATGACCATCAACGTAGAAAAAGACCTGCTTTGTTTTTCCCATCTGCGGTGGGATTTTGTATTCCAACGTCCGCAGCATTTAATGACCAGATTTGCTCAGGCCCGGAATGTTTTTTATTGGGAAGAGCCGATTTTCGGTAGTCATCCTAATCCGTATCTGGAAATAGAACAACACTTGCCAAATTTATGGCGATGCATCCCGCATTTACCGGACGGCTGTGCACACGAGCGGATCGTAGAAATGACCAAAATACTGTTGGACGCGTTTCTACAGGAGCGCATGACGTCCACTCCTGTATTCTGGTATTACACACCGCTGGCATTCGAGTTTTCAAGAACCTTCGCTACAGACCTGGTTGTATATGACTGCATGGACGAGCTGTCGGCGTTTATGTTTGCGCCACCACAACTCAAATACATGGAGCAACAGCTGATGTCGAGAGCGGATCTGGTGTTTACCGGAGGTCAAAGTTTATATGAAGCCAAAAGGGGAAGTCATACCAATATCCACGCTTTTCCTAGCAGTATTGACAAGGGGCACTTCCGGTCAGCCCGCCAGCTCATGCCGCAACCTGACGATCAGGCTTCCGTAACAGGTATCAAACTTGGTTTTTATGGTGTCATTGATGAAAGATTTGATCAGGAGCTGATCCGTCAAATGGCTGATAAAAGACCTGACTGGAATTTTATGCTAATCGGACCCGTAGTCAAAATAGATCCTGCCGAACTTCCTCAGGCGCCTAATATTCACTATCTGGGATGTAAGAATTATCAGGAATTACCTGTTTATCTCTCGGGATGGGATGTTGCTTTGATTCCGTTTTTGCTCAATGAATCCACGCGCTTTATCAGTCCGACCAAAACACCTGAATACCTCGCTGCGGGAAAACCTGTGGTCTCGTCCGCTATTACAGATGTAGTTTGTCCGTACAAACAGCTTGGATTGGTAAGTATAGGTAATGACGCCGATACGTTTATCACGGCTGTAGAAGTTGAGCTTAAAAACAGGAATAATAATACTTGGCTGAGCGCGGTAGACCGTTTTCTTGCTGATAAATCATGGGAGCATACTTTCAGCGCAATGCAAAAATTGATGTTCGCAGCATCTCAGAAACGCAATCCGGATGTGCTGAACGAAGTATTGAAGACTGCCAGCTAAGAACTGAAAGTCAGCCTCGTTGATTCTATTTTTATTTCAAACCATTCTTAATGCAACCGGAAAGCAATTCCTTTTATACACACGATTTCGAAAATCCTTTCAGAAGTTTCTGGATGGCAGGCTTTGAGTGCAGCGACCAGCTGAATGCGTTTGGTAACCGTGTTGACTTTCTTGAATTGACGGCGCATTTGGATCTGATTCAGGAGGATTATGTAAGAATCAATTCGTTGAATTTAAAATCAGCCCGGGAAGGAATCAGGTGGAGTGTAGTAGAGCCGCGACCTTATCAATACAACTTTGATCAGGTCGCAGTGATGATCCGTGCTGGCAAAGAAAATAGGATACAGCAAATATGGGACGTTTGTCACTTTGGTTATCCGGATGATCTGAGTCCTTTTCACCCTCATTTCTTATCCCGTTTTGTTGCACTTTGCGAGGCCTTTGTCACTTTTTTGCTGGAAAATATTGCCGATGAGCCTCTCATCATTACACCGATTAACGAGGTAAGTTTTATATCCTGGCTGGGCGGTGAAGTAGGAGGTACCACTCCATATTGCGTGCGTAATGGCTGGGATTTAAAGTATGCG
>DASYHR010000843.1:0-2493 GCA_035998385.1 Dyadobacter sp.
ATTTGTAAATAACGTACCAGATGATTTTTTCAATCTGCTCAACGGAGAATATACCATCGGATTTGTGCTCGCCTTTGTCATTTATCATATTTGCTACATTGGCGGCAACTGGACCATGGTGCAACGGTACACAAGCGTTGACAGTGAAAAATCAGCAAGAAAAGTGGCTTTCCTTTTCGCCGGTTTGTATCTGATCAGCCCGGTGATCTGGATGTTTCCGCCGATGATTTACAAGGCGATTAACCCGGCATTGACTGGCTTGGACACAGAAAATGCTTATCTCATGATCTGCAAATTGGTATTGCCCCCGGGCCTTCTTGGCCTGATGCTCACCGGTATGTATTTCTCTACATCAGCCAGTGCCAACACGGCTCTTAACGTGGTCTCAGCAGTTTTTACCAATGACATTTACAAGGGAATGGTGAATCCTGCGGCTTCAGACAAACAGCTGATCAGCGTTGCAAGAGCTTCTTCCTGGTTTTTTGGATTGGGAATGATTGGCATTGCGTTACTCGTTCCACTCGCCGGGGGCATTGTAGAAGTGGTTCTCAGTATTTCGGCAATCTCGGGAGGTCCGCTGCTTGCTCCTCCTCTCTGGGCTTTGTTTTCAAAACGGTTAACCAGTAAAGTCACACTTTGGGTTACGGGAATCGGACTGTCAGTGAATCTTTTCTTCAAAGTTTTGGCTCCCTGGCTGCTTGATTTCAAACTATCAAGGGCACTGGAAAACATAGTCGGAGTTGGTTTGCCATTGTTACTTCTGTTCGCTTACGAACTTTGGGCAAGATCAAAAAATCAAACAGCACGAGAATTTGAGGTATACCAGATTTCCCGGGAACAAAAACGTGTAGAGAGCCTCATTGAAGCCACACCGGAAGAGACACTTGAAATCAAACGACAGAATCGATTTGGTTTGCAGGTAATAGCGGGGGCCTTGCTTTTTACCTCTCTGATACTTTTCGTACTCAGCACTTTTACAGAATCAGGAGCAAAAATTACAGCAGTCATAGCCGGGGTGATTTTGGTTACAACCTGGATTCCCTACAACGCTTCGAGAAAGATTCAATTAAGACCTGCGAACAACCAATTGCAGGAAATCATCAGCCCGGATCACAGGTAATTCGACGAGATGTTAACTCTGATTAAATAAATATAAAATAATCCAAACGTATTGTTTAGCAGTAAATTATGAATTCCATTCTAAAACGCTTGGGGCTTACACTAGCCATCTGTTTGTGTTTCTTACACACTTTCGCCCAATACTCCATCCGGCACCCTGACGCGATTCCGCTTCACGGCGAATGGTTATTTACCCTTGATCCTGCCAACATGGGAGTTCCTGGTAAGTGGTATTCCGAAAAGCCAGCCCAAGGCGGACGATTTGATAAAGTAACAGTTCCTCACTGCTTTTCAACCGACAAAAAATATGAATTTTATACCGGAACAGTTTGGTATAGAAAATCATTTAACTGGAAGCCAGAAGCTGGCAAACGTGTACTCCTCCATTTCGACGCAGCGTATTACAAAACAGACGTATGGCTGAATGAAAAGAAAGTAGGCTCTCATGAGGGTGGATATACACCTTTCAATTTCGACGTCACTGATTTCCTGAAGGACGGACACAACATTCTTGCTGTTTCAATAAATAATGACACCTGGCATCCGGGTAGTGTTCCGGGAGGAAAAGACGACAATGCAATCAATGATCCTTTTATGGGCTGGATGAATTACGGAGGTTTAATCCGCCCCGTATATTTCACAATTGAACCTGAAGTTTACTCCGAAAATTTAAAAATCGAATCATCACCGGATCTTGAAAAAGGTACAGCTACGATCAAAACTTTGCTACGTATCCGTAACGCTTCCTCCAAGGCTATTCAACCGAAAACAGGCATTTCTGTAAGTTTTGGTCAGAAAGAAATTCCTTTAAAATGGAAAACCAAATCGGCAACAATTCGGCCCGGACAGACCGGAATAATCGAATCCGAAACCTCACTGACAGCCGCTCAGGTGAAACTTTGGAATCTGGATGATCCGAATTTATATCATTTGAAAGCTTTCACAAATGGTGACACCATTGCTTCAAATTTTGGAATTCGTAAAGTTGAAATTAAAAACGTGCAGTTGTTACTGAATGGAAAACCGCTGAAACTAGCTGGCGGCAATCGTGTGGTAGACTATCCGAAACTTGGCTCATTGGAACCAGACTGGCTGATTGAAAAGGATTTCCGATTGATGAAAGAAGCAGGTATGGAATTTCACCGTCTGACCCACTACACTCCTTCCGAACACTTCTACGAACTGGCCGACAAATACGGAATGCTCATCATCACCGAGGCGGGCAACTGGCAGCTTACGCCAAAGCAAATGGACAGTGATACCATCAGGAAGAATTTTCGTCAGCAATTTAAAGAAATGGCAGAGCGCGATTGGAATCACCCGAGCGTAATCGCCTACAGTGTTGGTAATGAGTATGCGTCTTTGGGGGGATCG
>DASYHR010000849.1:0-1635 GCA_035998385.1 Dyadobacter sp.
CACTAAGCCAAAATTTTTTCTTACACTTGATACCGTTTCAACTCTCTCTTATGAAAAACTTCCGTTATTTCTGGCTGCTACCCGGTTTTATGTTGATGTGTCTTTCTACCTCATCCCACGCTCAATACCATATCGGCGTAAGAGGAGGAGTCAACTTTGCCAAGTTCGGACCTGCTAATGTCATCCCATACAATCCTAACGTAAGGCCGAACACGGCTATTGTTTTTAACAAGTCGTTGAGCGATGCCCTTAGTATTCAATTGGAGGCGGGCTTTTCAGGTAGAGGCACCAAATACGATGAAACCACGGAGGGCGTCTACAAGGGTGCTATGTTTAGATATGAAAGTTCAGGAAGCCTGAATATCAATTATGTTGAAATGCCGGTTTTATTACAATACAGGTGTGGAGTCGGCCCGTTTGATCTGATACTTTCGGCGGGTCCGGATGTGAAGCTGCTGGTAGGTAAAACAAGAGCGAAGAATAATTCCCGGATATTCAGAGAAGGTGTACTTACAAGTGAGGTGTCGGATGATAGCAAGTCCCCAAAAGGCGACGATTTCAGAGGCTTCGATTACGGATTGACCGGAGGCGCCGGACTTGCTTATCCAATGAGAAACCTAAAATTATTTGCAGAAGCACGTTATCATCTCGGGTTACGGAAAATAATGCCTAACGGGTTTCACTCCAACAACCGTGGACTATCAGCGCATGCAGGCGTTTTGTTTCCAATCAAATTATAATATTGTTACCAGATCATTTCTGAAATTAAGGCAGGGCAAACACCATTACTGATCCTGATGGTTTTTCGTCCGTGCCCGCTACTGACAGCGCCACATATTGTTTTCTTTTGATCTGATACGTACTCGGAATGGCATTGGCAATAGCGGGAAGTGTCATTTTCCAGAGTAGCTTACCTGTAGCTTTATCAATCGCACAGAACTGATTGTCTGCCGTGCCGCTGAGAAATACTACTCCGCCAGCTGTAACGATAGGTCCCGGTTTACTATCCTGACCTGTATCAGATTTGCCAGGCAGTTTGTACTTGCTATTGTTTCCATAAGGGATCTGCCATACATATTCGCCGGTTTCCAGGTTGAGTGCATGCAGCGTACCCCAGGGCGGCTGGAGTGCAGGATTTCCCTGGTCGTCCAGAAATGGCTGATAAGCCGTAATATTCATGAGCCTTTCTTTTTTTGTATCGGCCTGGTCGGCAGTTGACTTTGAAACTTTGACAGGACTTTTCTTCATGTCACTCACAAAAGTTAAAACCGCTTCCTGTTGCTCCGAGGTAAGTATGCCGCCAAATGCTGGCATCACGCCGGCCCCCTTTTGAATTTTGCTCAAAATCTGTTCGGGACGCATGCGTTTGATTAATCCCGTCAGAGACGGGTAGCTTGGTTTGGTACTTTCTCTGTCGGCGCCGTGGCAGGAAGCGCAGTGCGTCTGATATATAACTCTGCCATGCGTGGCCACATCCAATCCGGTGGTCGCCTGGTTGTTGCCCACCTTTGCAATGGTTTGTATTTCCGGAGAGTCATTCGATTTGAAATACAACATGGACATTTCAGGATCGTAAGCCGCACCTCCCCATTCCACACCACCCAGTGTACCGGGCAATACCAAAGTACCTTTCTG
>DASYHR010000896.1:0-3644 GCA_035998385.1 Dyadobacter sp.
CTCTTGAGGGTCCGTCAATAGTGGGTAATTACTCCGGCCAATATCACCCGAGAAACAAATGCGCTTCTTTTCTCCATTTTCAAATACCTCAACCACAATATGAGCAGCACCCAGAAGGTGACCGGCGGGATAGAAAGTAATAGACACATGGTCTGCGATGCGATACCTTTGCCCGAATGCAACAGGGACAAAATTATCCAGTGCTTCAATTACATTTTTTTCAACGAAATAGTCGCGTGGGACCTCCTTCCTTTTTTTGCCTTTCTTTTTTGCGTTTGCACCGCTTCTTGCATTCAGGCGTTTTTGGTGCAGGTTCGCAGCATCTTTCAATAGCAATGAAGTCAGAGACAGCGTGGGCTCTGTACATACCACCCGGCCTTCAAAACCTTCCTTAAAAAGATTGGGTATATTGCCTGAATGATCAATGTGTGCGTGTGTAAGAAGTACAGTGTTAATTAAACTTGCATCAAACGGAAAGACACTCTTTTGTTCATCATATCGGTTCTTCCTTCCTATTTCATCTAAATCAAAATCTGAACCGCAGTCAATCAAAATTCGGTAATCATCAGATTCCAACAGGAACATGCTACCGGTTACTTGCTGTGCAGCTCCCCAAAATGTCAATTTCATACTTTGTGATTGGGGTGAATATTATATAGTATGATTTTACCCTTTTTCAGGGAAAATCAAAAACTTGCTCTTGTCAGGATATTGGTTAAAAATTCAATGGTTCAACTCTGCGGCACTTTTTGTGCACTATCTGGAGGACATTTAAGCGTGCATCACGCACGGAATTTGTACAAAAGTATCAAAAAAGACTCTTAGATTACTGATAAGTTACTAGTTTAGGAATGAATCTTTGTTTCCCGCCTGAATTACCGTCATTTATCAAATTTTATGAAGCACTTTCTGACTGTGATGTTTTGTGTCCTGAGTTATATTACCACGGCGCAGTCGGCTGATAGTATTGCCATTAGTAATCTGAGTGATGCGGTGCTGGAACTTCAGAACAGCGAACTGATGCGAAACGGAACACTTGCCGTCAGTTTGAAATCGACGAAGGACAACAGGAGCAAATTTGCATTACATCCGGAGTTATCGCTCCCGTCAGCATCAACGCTCAAACTGGTCACGACTGCAACCGTGCTGGATATTTTCGGTGGAGATTATCGGTATAAAACCTGTCTTGAACACGATGGCGTCATCAGGAGAGATACGCTTTTTGGTAATATTTATGTGCGCGGGACGGGAGATCCTACCCTTGGGAGTGATCGGTTTGCGGGATATCCTAACTCTACAGACTTATTGGCCAAATGGACCAAAGCGATTCAGAAACTGGGAGTTAAGGTAGTATTGGGCGAAGTGATTGGCGACGGTTCCTATTTTGACAAAAATACGGTTGCCGACAGCTGGATTTATGCTGACCTCGGAAACTACTACGGAGCAGGCGTAAGCGGACTCAATTTCAATGACAATCTGTACAAGGTTAAGTTTAGGCCGGGGGCCCGC
Source organism: Dyadobacter sp. (assembly GCA_035998385.1). GTDB lineage: Bacteria > Bacteroidota > Bacteroidia > Cytophagales > Spirosomataceae > Dyadobacter. Next base: position 1,510 of record DASYHR010000896.1, read on the forward strand.
GCCGGTGATCCTTCGGTATACCTCAACACCGATCCTGTGATTCCTTACATTACATTTCGGAATGAGGTGACAACTGGGGAGAAGGGCTCGGGAGATAAAACCATACTCTATAGCAATCCGTCCAGCAACCAGGTGGTGATGACAGGTACCGTGCCAGCCGGATTTGCGACCTACCAGGTGAAAGGCTCTATACCTGATCCTGCATCGTTTGTCGCTTATGCACTGCAAAAAGCCTTGACAGACGTACAAATAAAAGTAGTCAAACCAGCTATTGAAGAAAAAACGCAGGCAACCCGGAAGGTGCTGGACGAAACGCTTTCGCCACCCCTGAGGGATATCTGTAACCAGACAAATCTTTGGAGTGTGAATTTGTATGCCGATGCTTTTTTAAAACTTGCCGGAAAGCGACTGGGAGGGGATCCCTCTTTCGATGCGTCTGCAAAGGCTGTGAAGAGCTATTGGGTAACCAAACGCGCCGATATGAGAGGTTTTTCCATTAAAGATGGCAGCGGGCTTTCGCCGTCAGGCTCACTTTCGGTACACAACCTGACAGATATATTAAGCATCGCATCAAAAAATGCTGATTTTTATAAAACGATAGCCATATTAGGACAGTCGGGGACGGTGCGAAACCTGGGCAAAGGAAGCAGAGCTGCGGGAAATATCAGGGCTAAGAGCGGCTCCATTGAAGGCACCAGAGCCTATGCAGGTTATGTGACATCAAAGTCCGGTGAAGTGCTGAGCTTCGCGATTATTGCTCATAAATACGAACCTGAAAGCAGCCGGCTGGTTGCCGAAGAGCTGGTGAAGCTTATGGTATTGATGGGAGAAATTTAGATTGAAAGGGGATGAATATTGAAATAAAAAAAGTAGAGGTAGCGGACATTCTGGAAATAAGACATCAGGTGCTTTGGCCTGACCAGCCTCTTGAATTTGTGAAAGTAGCCGAAGACGATTCGGGTGTACATTTCGGACTGTTCTTGAATGCTCATCTTGTGTCTGTCATATCCGTTTTTGCAGATCAGGACAGATTACGTTTCAGGAAGTTTGCGACACTGCAGGCATATCAGAACAAAGGCCTGGGCTCACAATTATTGAGATTTGTCATCAATTATGCCCGTGATAACCGCTTCAAAGGATTGTGGTGTGATGCGCGGAGTACGGCATCCGACTTCTACACGCGCCATGGCTTTGAGAAGTACGGTGAGCCGTTTTTTAAGAACGACACAGAATACTACAAAATGTCGATGACCTTGTAACGAACTGCCCTGCAAACCTCTCAATATTCGTTTTGCAGGGCAGTTTCATATTATTTCAATTCCTCAATCATGAAATTATGATTGGTGTAGATGCAAAGATCTGCTGCTACAGTAAGACTTTCGCGAACCATTTCTTCCGCTGACAAATGCGTTGCATGTTTCTTGAGAGCCTGCGCTGCCGACTGGGCAAAATTACCTCCCGAGCCAATTGCCGCAATACCATTTTCCGGCTCCAGCACATCGCCCGTTCCGGAAATGATCAGTATCTCATCTTTACTGGCAGTGATCATCATCGCTTCCAGTTTTCTCAGATAACGGTCGGTACGCCAGTCTTTGGCCAGCTCTATGGCTGCACGTTTCATATTGCCTCCGTAAGCATTCAGTTTTTCTTCAAAGCGTTCGATAAGCGTGAAGGCATCAGCCGTTGATCCGGCGAAACCTGCAAGGATTTTACCACCCATCAAGACTCTGATTTTTTTTACATTGCCTTTGGCTACTGTATTCCCCATCGTAGCCTGTCCGTCGGCTCCGAGAGAAACGGTGCCATTGTGCAGAACGCCAAGGACAGTGGTTGCGTGTATTTTTTCCATGAATAATTACTTGGTTAAATCTTTAAATTCAGATCTGATTTTCAATAGTCAGTTTACAAAAAACATTGTCTACCTGCATCAGCGGGAAGTCGGCTGGCAAAGAGTCCGTGCTGACCGTAACAAATCCGTTCCTTTCATAAAAACGAAGTGCGGCAGCCAATTGACTTACAGTTCCCAGATACAATGTAGTGATATCGTTCTGTGTGCAGTAGTTGAGCATATGGTCGAAAAGCCGTTGGGCAATACCCGATTCTTTGCCGCGGAAATCTTTGGCAACAAACATTTT
>DASYHR010000923.1:0-4247 GCA_035998385.1 Dyadobacter sp.
AAGCACCTGACCTGTTTGCACGGGATAATTTCTGCTGATGGTCCTGTTGTATTTCAACAGATTTACCAGCCTCATCCCGTACTGCTGAGATACACTGTGCCAGGTATCGCCAGGCCGGGCTGTATGAAATGGCGTTGCAGCCTTCTTATTTTTCTTAGCCAGGTAATACACATTGCCCGGAATAAGTGGCATATCCTTCACCATGTCGTTGTTGCGCATAAAGCGGGTGGTTGACAAATTACCTGCTTTAGCAATGGTTTTGGGTTTATCACCCGGAAGCGCATCTATACCTGGCAAACCATTTACTTCATAGAAAGTGTGGCCGTTTTTATCAGACTGCACATTCGATTTTTTCAGAATAGGGAAACCTGAGTCATCATAATTGGTAGTAGCACTTGCCACTGCTGGTAGTAACAGCTTTTCTCTCACCGAAGCCACCTGATCCAACGGAACAGGTACTGCGATCAGATATTCCCGGTCTGTCGGAATTCTACCGTTTGTGACCCATCTGTTATAAGATTCAAGTTCTTTGCTATTGATACCTAATGCTTTTCCTATTTCGTCAAAGGACTGTCCTTTCCCATATTCCGACTCAAGCAATACTATCTTGTTCGTACTTCTGTGTCGTTCCAATCCGGCCTCCAACGCAATTTTGTGGGCAAAGAAACGTAACATGTATCGATCTGTCTTTCCGTCAAGTGTAATCTCTCTGGCATAGGCCCAACTCGATGGCACCACTTTTTTCACTCCACCCGCACCCAAATAATAAGAGTATAGAGAAGAAACCCAGTTGTTAAATTGCTGGTTATTTTTTTTCAGGTACCAGGCCGCAGCATGTGTTGAGGAACTGATATTTTTACGCTCATCCACTTCCTTATCTACTCTCAGGTTAAGGCCTGTTGCAGTTTCAGGCTTGAACTGCCAGAAACCAACAGCATTAGAACTGGATACTACGTCAGGTTTAAAAGAACTTTCCTGAACTGCCAGATATTTGAAGTCGATAGGCACCTCTTCATCCATCAGTATACTTTCGACGATCGGAAAATATAATATGGCACGCTCCATTTTTTCCTCCCAGAATTTCTTGTTTGACATCAGACTTTTAATGTCATCCTGAATCGTATTTTGGGCCACCCTGTCAAACTTCACGGTAATGCCTCCAAAAGAAACACTGGCCGGAACTTCTGGTGTCTGAGCTGAGGCACCGAACGATACCAAAGCCGTAAGGACTACCCAGCAGGAAAAAACTATCTTATTTTTTGTGATGAAAATTCTGGTCATATCTATTGTGGCTGATACTACTAAACTTAGCGGTTACAATTTTTGAAGAATCATTAATCCGTCCCGAATTGGAAGCAATAGGTTTGAGACACGCTCATCCTCCTGCACCATCCGGTTAAACTCTATTAATAGTTGAGTATCCTTATCTGATTTTTTAAGTTCGGTCTGAGCTACTTTTCCACTCCATAAAACATTGTCAGCGATAATGAAGCCGCCCTTCCTTACTTTCTCCAGACAGAGATGAAAATAGTTAATGTAATTTTTTTTATCAGCATCAATGAATGCAATGTCGAAGCTGCCGGCTAAGGTAGGAATGATATCGACTGCATTACCAATGCGATAATCTATTTTATCAGAGAAGGGAGAGTCATTAAAAAAACTACGCGTCATCGTTTCAAGCTCTTCATTGATATCAATGGTAACCAATGAACCCTGGCTGGTGAGCCCTTCACAGAGACATAACGCCGAATATCCTGTATACGTCCCAACTTCTAAAATATGGTCGGGACGTATCATTCTTGAAATCATTGATAGAAGTCTACCTTGTACATGACCTGAAAGCATCCTCGGATTCAGCACTTTGGCGTGCGTCTCACGATTCAGCTTTTGTAGCAGATCACTTTCCTTTTCTGTATGTTGCTCGGAATACTCTTCAATTCCATCTGCCAGAAACTTCATTCAGTGTCGGTCATGTAATACAATAGATCCTGTAAAAAACGCTTCTGTTTAAAGATGAGCAACCAGCTGCTCCAGATAAGTTCCGTAACCACTTTTCACAAGCGGCCTGGCGATTTCACGAAGTTTTTCCACTCCGATAAAGCCCATACGGTAAGCGATTTCCTCTATACAACCAATTTTGAGCCCCTGGCGCTCCTCAATCACCTGTACATATTGACCGGCCTGCATAAGTGACTGAATTGTACCGGTATCCAACCAGGCTGTTCCACGGTTCAGAACGCCCACTTTCAATTTGCCGCGTTCAAGGTAAATCCGGTTTACGTCTGTAATTTCGAGTTCGCCGCGTGGTGAAGGAGGAATGGTTTTGGCTATTTCAACAACGTCATTGTCGTAAAAATACAACCCGGGTACCGCAAAATTCGATTTTGGTTTTTGCGGTTTTTCTTCAATTGAAATGGCTGTATTTGTTTCATCAAATTCAACTACACCATAGCGTTCAGGATCCTGAACCTGGTAAGCAAAAATGACACCTCCGTCAGGATCATTGTTTGATTGAAGAAGCTGAGACAAACCAGAGCCATAAAAAATATTATCGCCCAGGATCAAAGCAACTTTATCATCTCCGATAAATTCTTCACCGATGATAAACGCCTGAGCAAGTCCATCCGGACTTGGCTGAACGGCATAACTGAATGTACATCCCAGCCTGCTACCATCACCTAACAGCTTCTCAAAATGTGGGAGATCGTGAGGTGTGGAAATGATGAGGATTTCCCGAATGCCGGCCAGCATTAAAATCGACAGAGGATAGTATATCATTGGCTTGTCGTAAACAGGCATAAGTTGCTTGCTTACTGCCAAAGTGAGTGGGTGTAATCTTGTGCCAGATCCGCCGGCAAGAATAATTCCTTTCATGTATAGCGTTTAACTTCCAGCCATTGGCCTTCAGCTCTTTTTAGATTTTGAATTAAAAAAAAGAATGTTGTTGAACATCTGCCAGATATATACTGTCAGCTATTTTTATGTATTTGATTAAAAACGAATACTGTTGAAGGGCTTTTCCAGTCTTCAACAGTATTTAAAATATCTATAATCAAGCCCTTTTACCTGGCTGCGTACATGTCAGCATAATACTTCTGATAGTTTCCTGAGGTAACGTTCTCCAACCACTCCTTGTTATTGAGATACCAGTCGACAGTACGTTCCAAACCTTCTTCAAATTGCAAAGAAGGTTTCCAACCTAATTCTTCAGAGAGTTTGGTTGCGTCAATCGCATATCGAAGATCGTGACCCGCTCTGTCAGTTACATAAGTAATCAGCTTTTCCGTTTCACCTTCTTCACGACCCAGCTTTTTGTCCATCGTTCTGCAAAGCAAAAGTACCAGATCAAGGTTTTTCCATTCGTTGTGTCCGCCTATGTTGTAGGTTTCACCATTTTTACCGTCGTGGAAAATCACGTCTATAGCAATGGCATGGTCCTCAACAAAAAGCCAGTCTCTTACGTTTTCTCCTTTTCCATATACAGGAAGAGGTTTACCAGCCAGGATATTGTTGATCATTAGCGGTATCAGCTTCTCAGGGAAGTGATTAGGTCCGTAATTATTTGAGCAGTTTGAAATTACAACCGGAAGGTTGTATGTGTTTTGATAGGCACGAACAAAGTGATCAGATGAAGCCTTTGAAGCAGAATACGGAGACCGTGGATCATATTTGGTATCTTCCGTAAAGAAAGTACCCGGATCATGTAATTCTCCATATACCTCATCCGTAGAAACATGATAGAAACGACGTCCGGAGAAATCATCTTTCCATGCTTTTTTCGCAGCATTCAGCAAATTCACTGTTCCCACCACATTTGTCATTACAAATGACATCGGGTCAGAGATAGACCTGTCCACATGACTTTCTGCCGCGAGGTGAACGATGCCGTGAAAATCCTCCTCACTGATAAGTTTATCAATGAAAGCTGCATCTACGATATCACCTTTAACGAAGGTATAGTTCGGTGCATTTTCAACATCACGCAGGTTTTCGAGATTACCCGCATAAGTCAGCGCATCAAGGTTATATATATGATATTCAGGATGATTGGTTACGAAACGTCTTACAACGTGTGATCCTATGAATCCTGCTCCTCCTGTAATTAAAATCTTCTTCATTTTTTCGGTGTGATTTTTAATTGCCAATTCCAGGCATCTCTCAATGCTTCTGCCATTGTTTTTTCTGCTTTCCACTTCATTACATTGTTGACCTTATCGGATTGGGCGTAAATTTTTTCAACGTCCCCT
>DASYHR010000959.1:0-2714 GCA_035998385.1 Dyadobacter sp.
GATATGTGCTCTCCAAACCTTTCCATAAACTGCAGGTATCTGTCCGTGGCCGAATGGCAAAGTAATGACCGTACCCTTTCTTCGTATTTGATCAGCGTAGCGGCATAATTTCCAATATGCATTTTCCGTATGTCCGGAAACTCATCCATGAGATAAGCGAAGTTGACCTGATCGATATAGATCGTTGTAACCGGAGTAACTGCCTCGAAAACCAAGCGTTCACTTACAGGAATAGACGCCGGATCGACGTTGGTAATCCCCTCACCCTCTCCGAAATACATTGAGCTTATTTTCTCATCCTTATATTTGAAAGATGCCTTAACAACACCTTTCACGATAAAATACAGATGGGTATCATCGCCTCCCTGCTCAAAAATAACCTCTCTGGCATATACTGTCTTGATCACACACTTTTGTAGTATACGAAGCAATACAGATTCGGATAATTCGCCAAGGACGCGGTGATGTTGTAAATGTGATAAAAAATGAATCATGAAGTTTATTATGTCAATATACTACAATCCAAATTGAATTAAATAAATAAAATTTGGTAGTAAACTGCTATTTCAAAATCGTACTATTTATAAGGCTGGCGAATTTAAACCATATTTTATCCAAAGTTGATATTTGTCAATTATAGAATAATTAATTCTTGAAACGAAGAATTAAAGAGTAGAATTTTGTAGCACAAGTTTCATCAGCACTGACAATATAATTTGTATCATTTCAATTTTTTGATTTAATCAGGGAATATAAAGCACATTTACTATACCACACTACCCTTTTCTACACTACATCAACAGCTAAACCAGCTCTCACCCCGGTCTGCATGCGCCAGCAGGCTGAACGGTACAGCACCAAGATCTTCACACAAGAATTGAAATAGTTAGTATAACCTCCAAAGTCAGGCTATTGCCGTTTAGACCGCCTGCGGCGTGCAAACCGGTTCTCCCCGGTCTACATGCGCCAGCAGGCTGAACGGAATGGCACTACAATCTTCAATTCTAAAAATTTTCAGGAATTAGTATTTCCAACATCAGGCATAACCGTTTAGACCGCCTTCGGCGTGCAAACCGGACTCACCGGTGTGCATACGACTTGCAAAACGAAAATCCACCAGAACTGGAATGATTGTTTTTAAGATCAATCTGGAAACAAAACAACCTGCCATGTTCATCATTGATATCAACTATACCGCATCACTTGAAGAGATTGACAAACATATGTTTGATCATGTCAAATACCTTCAATTACATTACGACAACAACCTTTTCATTGCTTCGGGCAGAAAAGTACCCCGCACGGGAGGCATCATTTTATGCATCGCCAATTCGGAGAAAGAAGTAAACGTGATCATCAATGATGATCCTTTTTTTATCCATAAGCTTGCAGAATTTAAGGTGACCGAATTTTTAACCTCCCAGGTCCATCCTGAACTTGAAAATCTGCTTGCTGGCAAAGATGCCATCTGATCAAAAGAAGATTGCAACATGTGTCTCTGAATACGCCCGAAATCGAATTTATGATCCGGAATAGAAATTTTCCGAGAAATTTTTAGTACATTATTCATTCGTTAAAATTTACAATTTTTCCTTTTTACAATTCACGCACATGGTTCATACTCCTAAAATCAGGCATATTTTAGCTGGTCTATTCATATTCAGTGCCCTTTTCTCCTGTGATACCAAAACGGAAATACAAGACAATAGCCCCGTTGATTCATTAGCTACAGACTCTCTGACTACGGATTCACTGACCAATAACAAAGAGACTTTATCATTTCAGGAAGCGCTCGATTCCATTTATCAATCCAATGCAAAGCACGTATATGCTATGCTGTTGAAAGGCAACAACAGATATGCCAGAGATTCGGCATTTATCTACCGTTCCTCTGAGCAAATCCCAGATAGTCTCACCCGCAAAAAGCCCTTTTTTCTACTAACCGACGTAGATCTGCCTCAATCACCTGACAGAATATTTGACCTTCGTAAGTCGATGTTTATGCAACTTTCAAGTCCAGCCTGTCTGCTCGACCCAAAGCATGTGGCCGTGATGGAATATGCCGCGATGTATAGTGGCACCAAGGTCATTATGGTGTTGGCTAATAGTAATAGTAAAATGATTGGTGCTGCGTGTGACAATGTGCAAACAGGGAATTTCGGCAGTATAACGCGCGAGCTTAATAAGGCCATGACGTCCGCACAGGAATTCGCAGACAGATCTTCAGCCAACAAAAATTACGTCAACAACATTGCCCAGAATCAGGCTACTCTTTCGCTAGATCAGATTACTGCGCAAAGTCCCATACTGAAAGCATTGGCAGACAGCGGAAAGGTTGTGTTGAAAAGTGCTTACTTCGATGCTGCAAAAGGAACAGTTACCGTGCTTGAACCTAAGCCCTCCATCAACACGTTGACTAAAAAATAAATCATTATGACCTTATTACTCAATGCAGAGGGAATGTTTCAGCTACCGCTCAGTAATCCGGTACTGATATTTTCACTCGTTCTCTTCATCATTTTGTTCGTTCCGCTACTACTCAACAAAATACGCGTTCCCTACGTTATCGGGTTGATTTTGGCGGGAGTGCTCATAGGTGAACACGGAGCAAATCTGCTTAAAAGAGACAGTAGTATAGTGCTGTTCGGCACCGTTGGTTTGTTGTATATCATGTTTCTGGCAGCGCTGGAAATAGACCTTAAGGAATTCAAGAA
>DASYHR010000965.1:0-2263 GCA_035998385.1 Dyadobacter sp.
CGGGGACATTGTTCAGACTGAACCGGCCGCTATGATCTGCACTAACGCCTATTTTTGTGTTTTTGACAACCAGCGTTGCATTCTTTATCGACAGACCATCTTTGTTAACAACTTGTCCTTTGATATTAACCGTCTCATCACTTTTAACAGGTGAGGTGACCGTTTTTACACCTGTGTCTCCAGTTTGTTGCGCAACGTTTTTAGTTTCGTCCATGCGTGTTTCTAAATCATAATCAGACTCTTCCGGACTCATGATATGCTCACGTGCAGCAGTGACGCTAACCACCACTAATAAAACAGGTATGATCATCAGGTACTTTCCCAGAAGCCACCTTGATGTACGGTTTTTATAGATCATTTTGATTCGTGATTTTAAAAGTGAACTACTAAAAAACGGATTGGTCAAAGTTTGTACAGGCGAATGATGACCGTAGCCAATGAGGAAAGTGGCGTAACGCTCTCGATTGGGAGCTCCTTCATCGGCGAGAAACTCATGTACTTCCTGCAGGGATTTTTTGTAAAGCCATACTATGGGATTGAACCAGAAAATGACTTTTAGTATTTCAATAAAAATAATGTCGTAGCTGTGCTTCTGCCGGATGTGCACAAGCTCGTGACGAAGCACGGTATCAAGGTGCTCTTCATAATCCTGCTGACTTACCATCAGCCAATTGAAAAAAGAAAATGAGCCCTGCTCGTAAGTAGACAGGGGTAACAGGATGAGTGTATAGTCGTCAAATGCCAATTGCTCATTCTTCCGAAGCAGCTCTCTTATTGCCAAAAGTCCTTTTATAAGTTGGAAGAAAAAAACTGCTGCTCCGGCCAGGTAAGCGACAAAGAATAATTTTGTCCAGTCAAAAGAGGCTGTCTCTCCATGAGAGAAAACCACGGTAGCTTCAGGGTAACTTACCGAAGCAGGCACCTGCATAACCTGAGTGAGTGGTGTCGCTATAACAACGTCCTCCGAAAAAGTGATTAGCGGAATAGCAAACGAGGCCAGAAGTGATACCAGCAGGTATGCTCTGTTCCATTTGAAGAAAGTATGTCGTTTAAAAAGCAGCCAATAGCAGCTATAAAATAATACCCAGCACAGGTTGACTTTAGCGAGATAGAGGAGAGCTTCCATGATTTCAAGTGGTTTAAGCTATTAATTTCTAAAATCGTTCAGCGTACGTTTTTTGAAGTAACAAGCACGACGCCGTTTGCCCCTTTTTTGCCATAGATTGAAGTTGCTGAATGATCTTTCAGTACTGAAATGCTTTCAATGTTATTAGGATCGAGCTTGTCCAAGGCGTTCCTTTCTTCTAAAATGACACCATCCACAACAAGCAGTGGCTGTACGTCAGGATTAAAATTGTTTCTACCCCTTATTCTGACTTTTGTTATCGAAGCATCTTTCTGGAAATAAATAGCATTGGTGTCTTTTCCCTTATCTCTATGAGTAATTGATTGGTCGGGAATTACATGAGTTGCTTTTGCGGTTTTTTTACCCTCTTCCAGCTGAAACATAATGGGTAAATTGTATTTGACATTCACGGTTTTGCCCTCATGCATAGCTGGTTTCCATTTCGGGAATTTAGAAACTACACGAACCGCTTCTTCATCACAACCGTGCCCGATTCCTTTTAATACCTGTACGTCACGAATTTCTCCGGAAGCAGCTACCACAAAACTCAGGAATACACGACCACTTACATTGGCATTGGCTGCTGCAGCAGGGTATTTGATGTTGTCCCCCAGGAATTTGTACATCGCTCTTACGCCTCCAGGAAACACTGGCTGCTTTTCTACTACCATGAATACTTTGTCGTCGATATCTTTCCTCTCTTCAAGAGTCTGCGGGCTGACAACTGCTGTTTCATGATCGGAAGATTGTAGATCCTCTGATACCGGAACGAGGGCAATGCCTTGATTAGCCATTCCTTTGAGTTCAATGGTCTGGGTATGAAAGCCGTTGAAACTCGCTATGAGAGACCCATATGATGGTGCTTCAATTTCAAAATGGCCGTCTGCATCGGTACTGGTTCCTCTCTGTAAGCCTTCAACTAAAACATTAGCTCCGGGTATCGCTAATTTATCTTTCTGATTAACAATCCAGCCTTCTACACGGATAGTCTTGGTTGAATCCATTTCCTGGCCGGGAAGACCGGCGCTGGTTTCAGAGAAATTCTTTTTAATACGTTCGCAACCGGCAATAACCAAAGCAACTGCCCCTATAAACGTAAATGCCAGCAGATACGAGGAACGCAACCATTTCGAAGTT
>DASYHR010000972.1:0-1573 GCA_035998385.1 Dyadobacter sp.
CCCATTTCACCGTAAATGTATCGCTCTGATTGTGTGCTTGTTCCCATGACCAATGCGCCGGGTTTAACGGTATGTTTCGAGAATGCGGTCGTCTGTCCGAAAAATTCCCTGACCAGATTTTCATGGTTTTGCACCAGCATCGCCGGAATGACATCCCATTTGGCGGAAAAATCAAACAGGGAAAAATAGCTGTCGTTGCCTCCATAACCCCGAAACCGTCCTGCCGATGAATTGATATCTGAAAAGTTCATCCCGTCGTAATCATCCAACTGTAATTTGAAGTTCTGAAAAGCGAATGTTTTGCTGAAGTCAAGCCTGGATTGCGCATCGGGATCTACACCATCGCCATCCAGATTGTCGACAATATCAACGCCTTCCGCCGCCAGCGCAATGTCAAAAGTTTCTGCTCCGGAACACATGGCAAACAAAAAGCCACCACCCGCACAAAATTCCTTGATCAGTTTGGCAACTGCCAGTTTCATTTGTGAAACTTTGGGATATCCAAAGCGGTCAGCAATGGCTTCCTGCGCTTTCACGTCGGCAGGTGAGGTACGCCGCAAACTTCTCCCAAACTGACCCGTAAAATCTTCATGATGCAGGTGAAGCCAGTCGTATTTGGGTAAATCTCCTTTCAAAATTTCCTCATCGTAAATGACTTCGAATGGAATTTCAGCATATTTGAGTACGAGCAATACGGCATCAGTGTCTTCAAATTCGGCCGGACTGATTTTGACTGGCGAATACACAGCGATTCTGGCCGCCTTGTGAAGTGTAATCGCATCCATGTTTACATCCGGCTGACGAATCTGCATGAGCAACTTATGGTTATCAGCATCCGACAGAATCTCGTACTGAATAGCTCTCAACTTACATTCCTTTTCAATAGTTCTGCTATACCGGAACATAAAACTGCCGCCACGATAATTGAGAAGCCAATCCACATCAATCTCTTCTTTCAGCAACATATAGGATAGTCCGTATGCTTTCAGATGGTTACTTTGCTCCTTATCCATCGGAATAAGGATAAAATTGGCAAAGGCGCTTTGTGTAGCCACGAGGGCGAGTAAAAATACAAACCTGATTATCATATTGCCGGGTAGTTTGAAAGTACAGGAATGATGTAAGGCAGTCGGTTGCTGTGGTGAGGCTATCAAATTTAATCATTTGACTTTGATTATAATCTTGATAATGAGGGAATTTTAAAATATTTTTAGCCGCGGATTGTCCGTGTGACTTGTGGGAAATATCTGCCTAAGAAATATGTTTAGCCACGGATAACACAGATATACACGAATTGATTAATTAAGTGGATTCAAATTCAATCTGTGTGCATCCGTGTGATTCGTGGCACAAACAATATCTGACTTAATAACACCATGACTGAAATCGAAATGCTTGGTTTGGCTCTTAGCGAGTTTGCTGGAATTGATAACGATGCGTTCGCGAGATCTTATCCTTTCTGGCAAAAGAAAGAATACAGGAAGGGTGAATTTTACAATGAGTACAAGAATGTTTGTAAACATCTTGGCTTCATTTTGGATGGCGTTTTCCGGACATATTACACGGACGACGA
>DASYHR010000656.1:0-2986 GCA_035998385.1 Dyadobacter sp.
CGGGTTTCCTGTTCTTCGAACACCACGTCAAACGAGTGCATCAGAGACATCATTCCGTTGGTAGAAGCGATCATGGTAAAGATAAAACCGAAGGAAAGTACTCCCCTGCGAGGCCGGCTGAGAATATCCATAATGGTCTGATCCGCATCGTCGTAGATACCTTTCGGCATCACTTCCTGTAACATCGTCATGATCTGCTTGTCGAGATCGGCGATGGGGATGTAGGGGATCAGCGTAAAAAGAAAGATGATAGCCGGAAAAGAAGCGAGGGTGAGGCTATAGGCAACTGCGGATGCTCTCTGGTCTATGTCAAATTTCCTGTTGCTGTGAACAAGATTCAGCAAAATCTCATACAGAGAGATCGTGCCGCGAAATAACGTATTCTTTTGAGCCCAGAGAATCAGTTGCTTGACATGTCGGTTTCTCAACAGTTTTTCAAGCATAGAGTGCGTTTTTTGATTCTGTTCAAAAATATGGTTTCAACTTTTCAAGAAGTCGGTCCGGCGCCATACAAAGTTTGGCATTATCCCGACGTTGAAAAACAAGTGTAGTCTCGCCTGTATTCAGCAAATCTCCGTCCTGATTACGGATTTCATATTGAAAAATCACCCGCACGCCGGGCATTTGATTCAATATCACTTTGATACTTAACAAATCATCGTAGCGGGCAGGTTTCAGATACCTCGACTGGTTTTCGTACACAGGCATCATCACTCCCTCGTCTTCCATCGCTTTGTAATGGAAATCGATACTTCTCAATGCTTCCACCCTGCCGATTTCATAATACCTGGCGTAGTTCCCATAATAGACATACCCCATCTGATCGGTGTCGGCATAACGTACTCTGATTCCTTTTACTTCGTAGGAGAACATGTAAATATTGTAAGATTCTGTTTAATACAAGAGCCGGATGAAAAATCAAATTCCTCATCCGGCTTTTAACTTCTCAGGTGCTGTTACTTCATAATTTTCAACCTGTTGAGCTCAGCCTGATACATACGTGCATTGTTCAGGTGATCAGGGTAGGTTTTGGCAAATGCATGATAGCCAGATAAATCTGCTTTGGCACACATATACAAATAGTCGTGTTTGTCGTAGTTCAATACCGCATCCAGTGATTTAAAATCGGCCACACGAATAGGTCCGGGAGGCAAACCGATATTCACATAGGTGTTATACGGAGAGTTCACCCGAAGCTGATCATTCAAAATACGTTTGATTGCAAAATCCTGCAATGCGAATTTAATCGTCGGATCAGCCTGTAGTGGCATCTGAGCATTCAGGCGATTCATATACAAGCCTGCAACCCTTGGCCGCTCGTCCACTTTCCTGGCTTGTTCTTCCTCCACAATAGAAGCCAGAATGGAGACCTGTACAGGAGTCAGCCCTATTTGTTTCGCTTTTGCTACCCTTTCGTCATTCCAGAATTTTTTATATTCCGAATGCATCCTGTCAAGAAACTTTTCCGTTCCGGTAGTCCAGTAAATTTCATAGGTATTGGGAAGAAACATCGAAACGATCGTGAGTGTATCCAAACCATATTTACGGCACACTTCCTGATCATTCAATGCCTTTCTGAAATCATCTTCTCCAAACTCAAAACGACTACCAATTCTGCGAATCAGATCTTCCTTTAACCTGATATTGTTAAAAGTGAGCTTCACAGCATCCTGCTCTCCCGAAACAAGTTTCTTTACAGCCTGATAGTTGGTTGTATTGGGTTTGAAAACATAACGCCCTGGCTTAATATTTTCGGGGTAGTCGAGAAACTTCGCCAAAAAGCGGAAAGAAATCTGGTCTGTAATGACCTCATGTTTGTTCAATGAGTCCAGCACCGTTTTGTAATCGGCTCCCTCGGGAATCAATAAGGCAAAACTGGATTGTTTATCTGCCTGAATATTCGGCGTTTTAAAAATCTGCCAGAAGTAAAAAGTGAACGTAGTGGTCAGGATTGCCAGGGTGACAAATAACCCTACTTTAAAATTGCGTGACATGTTGATCTAGCGTTGAGCTGTTAGTAGTTAGCCACCAGCCATTTGAATATGAATAAGTACAAATTATAAGTTACTGTCAAAACTGATATTGAAACGTTTTGCCAGTTCAGCTAAAGACAAAACAACGGGCTCCAGAAGTTCAATCCCCTCGACACTTCTTACTGCCTCTATCTCTCTCTCAGGATCGCCGGGAATCAGTACGCGTTTGCCTTCAACAGCCTTCGCTCCTCTGAATGCTCCAATCCATTTATCCATATCCTTTTTGAAATCATCGGCCGGTCTGAAGCCATCAATGCGCATCGCACCCAAAAAGTGACCGGTTCCCAGGCCAACACCTTCCTGCGCTGACATAAATCCGGCTGTAGCGAACGGCGGAACCCATGGACCAAAATTAGCACCCGACAATACTCCTGAGAAAATATCTACGATCGCACCCAATCCGTAACCTTTGTGGCTACCGTGTTCCCGATCAGAGCCCAACGGAAGTAATCCTCCGCCGCTTTTCACTGCATTGGAATCCGTCGTATCGTCACCTTGTGCATCCTGCGCCCAGCCCAACGGCGCCGGCAAACCTTTGCGTTGCAAGATTTCGAATTTACCATAAGCAACTGCAGTAGAAGCGAAATCTGCTACAAACGGAGGTTCATTCAGCGCAGGAACTGCGACAGCAATCGGATTGGTTCCCAGAAGTTTTTCGAGAGAAAATGTTGGTGTGACAAGCGGTGCCGCATTGGTCATGGTCATCCCGATCATCTCTTTCTGCAGTGCCAGCATAGCGTGGTACCCCGCAATACCGAAATGGTTCGAATTACGAACTGAAACCCAGCCAGAACCCACTTTTTCAGCTTTTTCCATCGCAATCTCCATCGCACGGGGTGCAACTACCAATCCAAGTCCGCGATCTCCATCCACCACGGCGGTGCTGGGTGTCTCATGAACGATTTTTATATCGGGAGTGGGATTGAGCCGCCCATGGTCATAAAGCCGGACAT
>DASYHR010000993.1:0-1675 GCA_035998385.1 Dyadobacter sp.
ATCTTCTTTTGCATCAGAAACAGTTTCTTCCAATTCTTCTGTTTTCTTTTTCAGCGGTTCATTCTCGTCGTTCTGTATCGGATCATTCGGTGTGGCCATCGGAGACAATGTTTAGGTGATTTTGATAAAACAGGATGAAAACGTAAGCTACAAAGGAGTTAGGAACGTTGCAAACATTACCATTGATTTTGATCAGGCTAACCTTCTCGTGATCAATTTTTTAACAAATTCATAAAATGGATCGGGCTGAAGTGTGCGCCAGTTGCCCAGCTGCAATGTTCCACCGAAATTAATATAATAATCCAGCCGGAAACGCTTCCACTCCTGCTCCACATGTTCTCTGAAATTGACCGCCGCTATCCATCCGTCTTCAACATCATCAAACCACTCCGCGTAGTAGTCATCTTCTGCTCCATGAAAATCCAGTACGTTCTCACCCATCAGTATGAACTGGTTGATTCCTTCGTCAATCAGCGGATCTACGACCTGTCGTTTGAAAAACATGATATCGTTGTGCAATGTATCATTCCATTCACCGAACATTTCAATGACTACGTATTTCTTCACATAATCAGCAAACAGGATTTTGACATACAAAGTCTCTGAGCCGATATGATCCCATAACGGATGGATATAGTAACCATAAATCGCATTTTCATAATAATCAAGATTGTAGGTTCGGCCGTGAAACGGAGAGCGTTCGTCGTGGCTTGCCACATAATGTTTTTCCCAATTGTAATAGGGTTCAATCTCTTGCATACATTCGTCTGTTTACAAACTGTAATACTCAAAAATAAAAAAGACTTAAACGATGTCATACACCATTTAAGTCTTTTAAATACTATGCCCGATATGCAATCAGGCTTTACAAACGGATTTTACAATTCGCGTATCCAGATATTTCTGAAGCTGGTTGTATTGTTGTGATCCTGTAATTTGATAGGGCCACGTCCGTGAGGCTCGATCGTTGGCTGACCGATATAAGGCGTAGTTCCCTGAATAGCTGTATGATTTTGTACCAATACACCGTTGTGAATCACAGTAATGTATGGAGGAATTGTCATTTGTCCATCCTTGTTGAAATGAGGCGCTGTATACACCACGTCATATGTCTGCCATTCTCCCGGCGCGATGGTAGCATTCACAAGCGGCATAGTCTGCTTGTAAATAGAACCCGCCTGCCCGTTCGAATACGTTGGGTTGTTGTAGCTGTCCAATACCTGCAATTCATAAATACCCTGCATGAAAATACCGCTGTTTCCACGTCCCTGACCGTTTCCATCCACTTTTGCAGGTGTACGCCATTCGATATGAAGCTGGTAATCGCCAAAGGTTTGTTTGGTTTGAATATCTCCCGACTTTGGAGAGACAGTCATTGCACCATCAGCGACTGTCCACGGCGCCGCAGGATTTCCTTGTTTTGTTGAGACCCAGTTGTCAAGATTTCTTCCATCAAACAAAACGATGGCATCCGAAGGTGCTGTAAAGCCGGATACGGCAGGATTAGCTTTCCCCGGAACGATTACACGCGGAACAGGGCTCCATAGTTCACTTGATTCAGGTGTTTGCTTCGAAGGTTGTAGTTGGGCTTGTGCCGCTGCTGCCGTCAGAAGGGCGGCGGCAATCATTGTAACTTTTTTCATAGATTATTTATCGGCTTTTTAATATAAACTAT
>DASYHR010001008.1:0-3243 GCA_035998385.1 Dyadobacter sp.
GTAATGACTGGCATCATCCGACCGAAATAACTGGCACAAATCGAACCGTAGTATCCAGCTTGAAGCAATGATTGTTCGTTATGCCTTTTTATAAGGTAGTCAGCGAAGTCAGAGATCTCTTCAGCCTGTTCAACGGGAAGGCTCTCAATGGCTTTGATGGTGTGCTCGATGATGGCTTGTTTGTTCATAGTGATAGACCTTTAAACAAATTTAATGATTTTTGCTGAAAAATGCAGGAGCCAGAAAAGGCGATGTAAGCTACATTTTTGGTAGTTCATTTCAGCAGCCAATGCTCTTTTTAACGGTATTATGGAGCGACGCGACTTTTTTGGATACAAGGGGTTTTCTAACTCGCAGCGCGACGAAATATTGGTAGAATGAGAAGGTGCAGCGTACCGGAATAATGACATCTCAAAACCTTGTTTTTAGAGTTCCTTGCCGGGTGTCAAAAAAGTTGAGTATGATCAGTTGGTCTTCGGACAACCGGTAAAATAATCTGTTGTGTGTAGTTATAAGGAAGACATAGATACCTTTCTCCCTATCTTCCAAAGATCCAAGTTGTGGGTAGTCCTGAATTAACTCAATTACCCTGAATGATTTTTTTACAAAGTCTCTCGTCACTTTCGAACCCCAATTATCTTCCAGATATATAATGATCCGCTTGAAATTGGTAGTTGCTCTTTTAGTCCAGACTACTCTTCGAGCCATTTTCTATGTTGGATTTTTACTTCGTCATAACTAATCAGATTTTTATTGTCGAAGCTTTCATCGTAGGATCGCAAAAGATCTTGTCTTTCGCCGGTCGATAGACTGTCCCACAAGGATCCTGTTTTATTATTTGATATAGTTTTTATCAATTGTAGGTAGGCATTGAGAATTTCCTCATCCTCAATAGTATCTACAAGTTCATGAATTTGAGCCTTTGTATTCATTGTTTCTTAATTTATTGGACGAGGATACAGATAAATTTTAGGTGTGTATTTGCTTTGATCTCCCAAACAAGTTACCAAATTTTGCACATAGAGCGTAACTTTTTTTGCTCACCTCATTTGGAAGTGATTGAGAATATAATCTCTAACAACAAAAAAATGGCTCCCGTTGCCAGAAGCCATACACTATGTTCAAACAGGTTTTTAGTTTATTGCTATTGTCTTTGTAGCGGTCTTTTCAGATATCTCAAACTTGCGGCTTTGCTTTTCACCTTTGATTACCACGTCTACCTTGTAAGTTCCGGAATCTAACTGATCGACGTTCAGCACGCGACCAAATTTCTGAATTTTTTTACCCACTGTTTCCTGGTAAACCACATCTCCTTTTTCATTGGTAACCAGTAAAGTGGTGTGCGCATCGGCATTTACCTTATCTACCATCACATTTACTTTACCACTTTTGTTAACAAATATTCCGGTACCGAATCCGGCTGCTTTTTTGGTTTCTTTATCTTCTGCGTGAGCGGAGAAACTAAGAATAGAAAATAATGCGATTACGCTGGTGAAAGTTTTGATTGCGTTTTTCATGGCTATGGCTTTTTAGATGATAGCAGCTTTATTGCCGCCGGTTGTTTGTCTTAAGGACATAACAAATGTAAGTGCTATAACAGGTACTATGTATAACAAAGTACATGAGCGGTAATCGTACAGTACAAATGGAAAGTGTAAAGGATTAAACATAACCAGACTGCCGGTTTGAGTCAGCAGTCTGGTAGAAATTGTCTATTCTGATTACGTGTCAGTGTTTTTCTACGTAATCCATATCCTTCGTAAATGTTTCCTCAATGAAATAGAGAGCCAATAATGCAACTGCACTTGTCGCCACGCCAATGACCAGCCCGCTTTGAATTACACCCAGGTCCGGCTTAAAATGAACAAACAATGCTGCGAGCGGAATCGTGGCTCCGCGTACAAAGTTCGGTACAGTTGTAGCGACGGTAGCGCGCAGATTGGTTCCGAAAAGTTCTGCAGCGATGGTGATAAACAGGGTCCAGTAGCCATTGCAGAAGCCAAGTAATGCACAAAGTGTATAAAAAGAGAACAGGTCTTTGATTGGGATCATCAGGTAACCTACCACCATAGCCAGTGAAAGAAGGATAAAAATGCCAATTACCTTCTTCCGGCTTTTCATATACTGGCTTAGTAGACCGCTGACAATATCGCCGAAAACCTGTCCGGAGAATGCCAGCATCACAGCTTTTCCTGCATTGATACCCTCAATCCCCTTTGCAATACCAAATTCAGGTGAGAAAGTGATCAGAATTCCTACCACAAACCAGATCGGTAAGCCAATCAGAATCGCCATCAGGTATTTTGACAAACGCGCCCAGTTGGTCAGGATCATCATCACATTTCCTTTTTCAATCGATTTCTCCTTTACTTTATCGAAAATACCTGATTCAAACACATTGAAACGAAGTACTAATAGCAACAGCCCCATGCCGCCCCCTACAAAATAGGAAATACGCCATGCAAACAGATCCGCTACGAAATAGGCAAGGATCGCTCCCAGTACGCCAAGCGTTGCGACCAGTGTTGTTCCATAACCTCTTATTTCTTTGGGTAAAACCTCTGTCACGAGTGTGATTCCGGCACCGAGTTCTCCTGCCAGACCGACCCCCGCAATAAAACGTAGTATTGCATATTGATCCAGGGACGTGACGAAACCGTTACCGATATTGGCAAGGGAATACATAATTATGGAACCGAAAAGAACAGAAAGACGTCCTTTTTTATCAGCGATAACGCCCCATAATACTCCTCCGATCAGCATACCTGCCATTTGGTAGTTGAGGAGCGAAATACCTTCTGTAAGCAACTGATCATCGGGCACATTGAGTGCCTTGAGGCTGGGAACACGTACAACGCTGAAGAGAAACAGGTCATACATATCCACCAGATAACCAAGCGCGGCCACAACTACAGGTACCTGCAAGAGCTGCGAAAGCAAAGACGGACGTGATTCTGAATTTATGGACATGGGGTTTAGCTGGGAGTCTCAATAGTTGGCCACAAGGCAAACCGTTTTCGGCTCGTTTATCTGTGAATTACATTTTTAAGCAAATTCAAAACAGCTGTTAGCTGATAGCAAAAACCGAAGTTCGAAAGCTGAAAGCCGGTAACCGACAGCTGAGTGCTAAAGCCTGTCAATCAACATCCCGCCATCCACGCCGATCACCTGTCCGGTAGAGTAGGGGAAGTCACCTCTTGTGAGTGAAGCAACAGCTTTGCCGACGTCGTCCGGTGTTCCCCA
>DASYHR010001054.1:0-3582 GCA_035998385.1 Dyadobacter sp.
TAGTTAGGTGCTCGTTTTGAGGCATTTCTAGATAATTCTGCGATGGGGGTTTCAAGATAAAATTGCCACCAAGTGCGCCGACAATCGTTAATCTTTTTGCAAGCCCGGCTTCTAATGCTTCATTAACAATCGAGAGCGATAATTTGGGTTGTACACCTGGGACTGTAATACTACGCTCAACTACATCTTTTGCCAAATCTCTCATTTGATCGAGCGAGTAATCAAGTATGGGTGGTGTTTTGGTACTGAAAAATTTCAGGCTGCAAGCTTCGTGAAAATCATTCCGAATTTTTTCGTCCAGTGGTTTATAACAATATAGGCAGCTACTCATAATCATCAGTAATTGGTATCACACTCACAGCGCCGATGCAATTTTGGCAACAAGCCAACAAAAGTCCCATACGATCGTTTACATTAACTTTCCAGCTTTTAGAAGCAATGTCCAAAAGCCATCCCTCAGGAATCAGACCGTCGAAAAAGGCAAACAGACGCTTGTCCTTATATACGGTAGCTACTACCGGCATTGAGAAAGTCAGAAATTGGTTTGGGTAATTCTGTATGTACTGCTCCAGGTACTGAAATTCATATAATCCGTCGTCAGTTTCGGTTAGCCGTCCGGCTTGGATGTCTCCGTAGAATATTTTTGCCTGTCTCATGGAAGGTGTTGCTGATTATTTGGACTCAGATCTTTACTATTTACCGGGGCCAGCTCGTGTCCAAACATTCGCAGTACCTGATTTACTTTTTCCAGGTTCAGGTTTGCTTTATTTTGTTCAATTTTCCGGATAACTGTAAGAGCGACCCCTGCTCGGTAAGCAAGTTCTTCCTGAGTTAGTTTAGCCAATTTCCTTTTTCGTTTTATAAATTCTGCCAACCCTTCCATATTGTTATATGTTTATGCATATAATATAACAAAGGTAGCTAATTTTATATGTAAAAGCATACAATTTCTGGACTCCACCCATAATTATATCTTTTTGCATATAAAATATACGTCGCTTATGTGGAGGATTCGGAGCCATTGACCACCACAACTCGGAAATTGAGGGCAGGATGCTTCGGTTGGAATTGACCAATTTAAAGAATTGATTGTTAGTTATTTCACTCACAATCAATAAGAATCTTTTGATGGTCAATCTACCACAGAATCTGGTGGTCACACAGGCCGAATTCTACAGTCTTACTTTGCAAAAAGCTGGTCTTTTTTGTTACGATTGCAAGTAATGTTCTATGTATTTCGCAAATCATATAATTGTAGTTATAATCCAAAGTGTGCTTTATATAATTTTTGTCTTATTACTAGGGCCCCGATGTTTCTCTTCGTAAAAATGAGATAATTGGGATTGTGGTATACGGGAAAACGTTGCGCGAGAAGAGAGAAAAGTTTTTCATCTATTGATTATCAATCCCGTATCCGGTAACGTCGCAACAGCCCTACCTCTCATTCCCTCGTGTACCAGACGGGCCAGAAAGTGAGCAAAAGGTTCTATGTTCTGTTCTACGCTGGCTTTTTCCAGCGACAGCATATATTCGTCGCGACTATCTACAGGTATTACGGTCCACGGATATCCTCCCGAAGCAAGCATAGTATTCATCAGGAATCGACCCATGCGTCCATTGCCATCCATATATGGGTGAAAAAACACAAATATGAAATGTCCTAATACCGCTCTAACTGATGCTTCAGGTTCTTCTTGTATAAGCTCGAAGAGTACTGGTATAGCATCTCTCATGGCATCAACATTGAGCGGTACATGTTTGGAATTGCCGATATAGACCTGATGGTTCCTGTATCCCGCAAGGTCTGCTGGCTTTAAGAAACCTGCTGTTACACTTGGATCAAACAAACCCCTATACCATTTCGAGTGATCTAGATCTGCTTGCATTCCCGCACTTTTTCCTAGCAAAATGGCTTTGATACTCTCCTTTACAGATTGAAAAGCCTGGTAGTATCCTCTGGCGGCCATTGCGTCGCGTTGTTTACGGTCTTTTTCATTTTCGTTGGTATCCCACTCTCCTGAACTTACTTTAGCAATCAGTTCGGGCGTTACGCGGTAGCGTTCAATGGATAGTGAATGATAGGCGTCAGTAATATAGATATCATCTATATTCTTCAAATACGCTTCGTGGTTATCAGGAATTCCGGGCGAAGCCGGAAAGCTTGCGATAATGACCTGACGCATCTGCTCCCACATCAGGCGTATTCGGTTGGCATATGGTGAGCGTTCACGGACAGACAGTTTCAGGTCTAGTTTGGTCTCAAAAGGATCTTCTTCACGAATATCATAATCGGCTTTCTTAAAAGTATCAACAATCTGTTCGGCTGTTTTATCCCTGCTGATATTCCTGAAAGCACCTGCCAGACGTCCGGCTAAAGTTGTATGCCCATTTTCCAAAAGAATTGGTAGTAATTCTGAAGCATCTCTTATTGAAGACAGCGTTGTACGAGCATCAATTGCATTACGCGTATATATTGTGGGAGAACTATAAATTAGTGCTGCCTGCAGGGTATACATGCGTAGTCCGTTTCCGGTTAACATAAGTTGCCCCTGCTGAGGAAGTTTGCCCCGAATGTTAAATAGCGATGTTTTGTGCGGTAGTGGTGTGGGATTGTTATTCCCTTTTGGGGATCGCACAAGCAATTGTTGGGGAACTATATGATTGCCTGCATGAAGCATTAGGGAGTGATCGGCAGACAATGACCAGTTATTGCCGTACTTTCGTTCAAGAAACACCGCAACAAAATCCCAATAGGAGCTATACCATGCAGTGGTTTCACCATCTTTTTCTCCGGGATTAATAGCAATGTACCAGCCTTTCGTTACTTCCCGGATAAATCCATTTTTGGAAAGTATTTCCCGATACTTCCTATTGGGCATATCATCAGTATGTATGCCTACAATTCCTTTTTGCTGCAAATCGTGCAGGAAGTGAAGGGCTTCTACAAATCTTTCGCGTGGTGTTGCCATACCAGTTTAATCAGGGAGTGGTTAATTTATTGAATTGTGGTGTGCTAGTATTATTAAATTGAGATGTGACAAATATATTAAACTATGTTGTGATATTTTTATTAAACAATGTTGTGTAGATCTTATTAAACCGTGTCGGTTTGATTTATTACGTCTTGACACGATTTTATTGAAATGCTGAGTAGTCTTTCAAGTATTCTGCTAAGGAAGAGTGAACACTAGCAGCGCTATCGGGTCAATGAGGAAAGGGAATATGTAAACACTATAACGGAAGGCCATAGTCGGATAATGTCAAATACATATTCGGCGAGATTCTCAATATTGCAAGAATTGCCTAACATTAAAAATCGATTGTTTTAATGTTAGGTGCTTACCTGAGCCTTAACTGAACTGCCAAAGAACGCCACTAACATTAAAAACTCCTGATTTTGATGCTAGTATTATAGTAAGCATCTGCAAAATGGAAATGACGAGCTAACATTAAAAAAGAAAACCTTTTATGTAACTTTTCAGCGAAGCAGGCGGGTAAAATGCATGAATTGTAATTGTTTTCTGAACTGGTAGTGTGTCGGCGGGACCGATAGGTGTAACGACAGGGTTAAAACCAGAAGAA
>DASYHR010001062.1:0-2627 GCA_035998385.1 Dyadobacter sp.
AGCAGTTCTTTCATCAAGTGTCGCCAAATGGGGAGGTTTATTGACGAGCAAAAAGTCGTCATTTTCAAATATGATAAGGTCTTTGAAATTGATTTTCATAAATACGTAACTAAAAATAATCCGGATAAATTACCGAGCATCAGTAATTTATCCGGATTTCATATAATCTGTTATACCTCTGACGGTTTTTATTCTGCAAAGGTAGATAATCTATTTATTTCGGTAAGCTTCTTTTCTGTTTGCAATCCTTATGACAACTTTGTACATCTACTCTCTTTCAATTAAATTTTCACGTACATCGTTCCAGTCATATGATGACTCCTCCTGTCTTATTGTAATTTCATCTTCGATGTCTTCTAAAACTTCAACAAGGCTATTGTGGTTTTTTAATAAATCGAAATCAATAACCACAGCTTTTTTCTGTCCCACCTCATCTGTCAAATAGCTGATTCCTTTCATAGTTTCCGTTTTTTATCTTGAAAGATAACAAAATAATAGATCGAAATCTGCTTTAAATCAGCGCACTCACTTTCGTTGGATTCGGATTAATTGTATCAGACTCAACCAGTCCGTCGCGCAGACGAACGATGCGATGCGCATAATGTGCGATATCCTCTTCGTGCGTAACCATTACAATCGTATTTCCCCTGCTGTACAGCTGGTCAAAAAGATCCATAATCTCGTAAGATGTTTTGGTGTCCAGGTTTCCCGTGGGCTCATCAGCAAGTAGTATACTCGGATCATTCACGAGCGCACGGGCAATAGCCACACGCTGGCGCTGACCACCGGAAAGCTCGTTAGGTCTGTGTCCTGCACGATTTTCCAGCCCCACGTTCTTTAAAGATAACATCGCCTTTTCGGTACGATCTGCTTTGCTGAGACCCGCATAAATCAGTGGAAGCGCTACATTATCAAGCGAAGACATACGGGGCAAAAGGTTGAAAGTCTGGAAGACAAACCCGATTTCCTTATTCCTTATTTCTGCCAGCTCACTTTCTGTCATGTCGCTCACATCTTTATTATTGAGAATATACCGGCCGGTAGAAGGTGTATCCAGGCAGCCAATGATATTCATCAATGTCGATTTGCCGGAACCTGATGGGCCCATAAATGCAACATACTCTCCTCTGTTTACAGAGATGGTCACCGATTTCAGCGCCTGAATAACTTCACTCCCCATCACATAACGGCGCGAAATGTCAGTTGTTTCAATAATTTTCATGATGTAAAACGTATGATCTTCAGATAACTAGTTGTCGACAAATTCGTTAAGCGGTAGCAGCGGCATTGATCCGCGTAAAATGCTGGTGTGTATAAAGGGCACTTAGTACAACGGCCCCGGATAAACCCTCATTGTAAATATCTCCCTTCGTTTTCCAGAAACCGGTAGATTTGAAATGCGCGAAATCTTGATCCTTCGTCACTTCCCACGCCTGATGCGTCCAGGATGTGTAGCGAAAGTGATAGTCTTCCCCTTCATATCTTATTTCTGCACGCTGCTTCCAGAAATGATACGTAATATTCCCAAGCTCTTTTTTTCCTTCTATATCAAAAATGATGGTTTCGGATTGCCAGAAACCCTTGGGTTTAAAGGTGATCATATACCCATTCAATTCGCCGTAACCGTCCCCTTTCCAGACACTCGTTTTAAATAGTCCGGCGATCAGCTTTCCTCTGAAAATACGGTATTCACGTCCTCCGAAAGATGTGATCCAGGTCAATGTCATCGATTTTGACTTTACAGATTGAAAATCATAACTACCAATTGCTAAGCTAAAAAATCATTTAAACTCTGCCCTTTGTTTTTCGATAAGTGCACGCATAGGCTGATAGCGATTCACAAATTGCTGATAGTCGGCTGGCAAGGCATATTGTTTTACCTTGGTTTCTCCTGTATCTGCCTGGTCTGTCAGCCCCTGTGCCAGGCTAAGATAGGCATATTGCTCCCATAATTCTGAAGCGTAATCATTGAAACGTAACGCCGTTACAACCATACCATAGGCCTTCGGGATTTGTTTCTTTTGTCTGTACCAGGCTGCAGTAGTGGCCACCACCTTTCCGCTGAATGGGTTTTCCCTTACAGCCGCGTCGTAGTCAGAATCCTTGCCCGATTTCTGGGCTGTTGCCAGCAAACTGTCTGCTTTGGATACCGGCTGTTTTGCCGACAACAGGGTTTTTCTAAGGGGCTCCATAGACGTAGCAGGTTGTTTTTCCTGCAGTTTGTCGAGCATCAGGGAGGCCACAGCCTCATTTCCGGAAAGTGCATTGGCAATGGCCATGCCCAATGTACCCTCTTCTCCCTCGACCATTGAAAGCTGTTCAATTGCTTTTTCGTACAGACCTAACTGAAGAAACCAGTGACCTGCCACCTTGCGGTACAGATTTTCCTTGTCGCCTCCATCTTCTGCCCATGCCGTGATCGTCTCGATTGCTCTCAGCTTGTTTCCTGAATAAAACTCAGGATAAAAAGCTGTGAAGGAAAGATCCTGAGACAGCAACGGGTTTTTGACTGCAAGTGCTTGTAGCGTAGATGCCGGTGTGCTGTCATTTTTGGCCTGGTTGAGCGCATAGTTCTGCAGGTATGCAAACGAGGCTACGCTTAGCAGCGAGTCTTTGGGTACGGCCTC
>DASYHR010000001.1:0-1987 GCA_035998385.1 Dyadobacter sp.
AAATGCCGAAAGTAAGAAGGAGCAGGCGCAGGCTTGGGTTGGCTTGATGGACAACTACTATACATTGAAGAGCTACGATTCAACCTTATATTATGCGAGAGAGGTAATCACTGCAGGAAATATTATTCCAGGCGGGTTGGGAAAAGCGCAGCTTTATTTGGGAAAGGTACCTTACGACAAGGGTGATATGCAAAAAGCGGCGGAGGAGTTCAAAAAGATTGCTGCAACTTCCAAGGATGAATACGGCGCTGAAGCCAGCTACTGGAATGCGGTGATTTTGCATAAAACAAAAAAATACAAGGAAGCGGAAGCTGCGATTATTGAAATGGCCAAGAATTTCGAAGGCTACGATTACTGGCGGGTACGTTCATTCATTTTGCTGGCTGAAGTTTATGTTGGCCTGAATGAAATGGGACAGGCAAAAGCAACGCTGAACTCTATCATCGATAATTCCGATGATGAGGACGCAGTGAAGTTAGCCAAAGAAAAGCTGGCCCAGATTTCGAAATAGACCATTAACCTTGTTAAAGTAAAAAACACTATGATGATGAATTCAAGCATATTGCGTGGTTCCGTATTCCTGTTGACTCTGGGCTTTTCGTCTCACTTTGCCATCGCACAAAGGGGAGAAATCGAAAGCCAGACCTATGAAATTGTAAAAGAAAAAAGTATAGAATTTGCACCTGCTTCACGTGTATACGATAAAGTACAACCTGTTCAGGGGCAGGCAGGTCAGAAGAAAGTGTCGTATGAAATATTAGATCCTAACCTCAATATTGGGGCTCCCAAGCTAACTCCTGCGGTGGGTGTTTCCTCTGATGAGAAGGAAAGATCTGAAATGCCCGGGGTATTGAATAACTACATCAAATTGGGAGCTGGCAATTACGGCCGCTTCCTGGGCGAAGGATTTGTCGGAGCGCGAACCTCTGAGGATTTGATTTTCACTGCTCAGGTAAAACATTTGTCTGCGGCCAACGGACCCGTTGATGGTAAAAACTCAGCCAACGCAGCCACCAATCTTAAAGTGGGTGGTAAGTATATCCGAGAAACATATAAGGTTGAGGCCTCGCTTGGTTACGACAGAAAAAACTACTACTTCTACGGATACCAGAAGCAGCCTGAAGGTGTGGTAGTGAACAGAGATAGTCTGCGTCAAACTATCAATCAGTTCGGGATCAATCTTGGATTTGAGAATACGGATGCATCGGTTGCGGTCGATTATTCAGTAAAAACCAGTTTGAATACGTTAACGGACCGGTACAATGCTTCTGAGCTCGATTGGGGTACAAGATTAACTGCCTCAGTGCCTATATCGGAGTCCTTCTATGCACTGCTCGAGGCAGATGCTTTTGTTTCTCAGCGCATTGACAGGCTTACTTACAACAGAAATCTGTTTAGGGTGAAACCAACATTTAAATACGCTTCTGACATATTCACTGTGACTGCCGGACTAAATGCGGTAAATGAGACGGACAATCAGCTCGGAATTAATAAGACCAAAGCATTTCCATTAATCAACTTCGATGTGACACCATTTTCAGGACTTCACATCTTTGCCGGTTACAATGGTGATATTGTAAGAAATACGTTAAAGAGTATGTTGAGCGAAAATCAATGGATTGGGTCTAACGTATTGATTGTCAATAGCGAAAAAACGGGTGATATGTATGCGGGTGTTAAAGGGGAGGCCAACGGCTTTAACTATGAAGGCAAAGTATCCTATGCGAGATACCGTAATTTTTACAACTTCAACAATTCGCTCGCCTATACCTCAAAATTCTCAATCATATACGACCCGGGAAAAACGAATGTGCTGACGATTTCCGGACAGGCCGGTTATAATTTCAATGACATATTCAAAACCTCTCTGAAAGCTAACTTTTTCAATTATTCGGTGGGGGTGACAGAGGAGGCGTGGCACCGTCCTGATTTGACTTTGAACTGGTTCAATGCCGTTACTGTAAGCAAAAAACTGTTCGTAACTGCT
>DASYHR010000037.1:0-1792 GCA_035998385.1 Dyadobacter sp.
TATCCTGCTTTCTAAAATATTCGAACTTAATGATACACAATCGGGTGTATTGGCTATTTTGTTCAAATATGCGGATGATAAGGATCTGCCAATGGTAGATTTGAATGACCTGAAAAAGGTATTGAGTTATTTGTCAGAAGGTCCGGGTGCGGCAGAGATCAAGTCTGATTACGGATCTATTTCCGCATCCACAGCAGGCACTATTTTACGTAAAATAGTAGCGCTGGAGCAACAGGGTGTAGGTAGTATTTTCGGTGAAAAGTCCTTTGACATTGAAGACCTGATCAGTCGGGTGGATGGCCAGGGCGTCATTAGCCTGCTAAACGTATCCGATGTTCAGGACAAACCGGCACTGTTTTCAACCTTTATGTTGAGTTTGCTGGCCGAACTATACCAAAAACTTCCGGAAGCAGGAGATCTTGACAAACCAAAATTGGTGTTTTTCCTCGATGAAGCTCATCTTCTTTTTAAGGACGCACCAAAAGCGTTTTTAGATCAGATAGAACAAGTGATACGTCTGATCAGATCTAAAGGTGTAGGGATTTTCTTCTGCACGCAAATGGCTCAGGATATTCCGGTTTCAGTGCTCGGACAGCTGGGAAATCGCGTACAGCACGTATTGCGCGCCTTTACTCCCAAAGACGCGGATGCGCTTAAACAAACCGTAAAAACATATCCAAAATCGGACTATTACGAAATTGATCAGATATTGACTACACTCGGTATCGGACAGGCTCTTATTACGGTTTTGAATGAAAAAGGGATACCGACGGAAGTGGCGGCCACACATTTGCTACCGCCAACATCCGTAATGGGACCAATGACCCAGGCTGATTACGAGAGTCATGTGAGACAGTCGGACTTATATCTGAAATACAAAGATCCTATCGACCCTGAGAGCGCTTACGAAATCCTCACGCGCCGGATGGAAGAACAGGCCCGCGTAGAAGCGCAGGCAAAAGAAGAGGTAGTTCAGGCTAAAAATCAGAAGGAAGAAAAAGGGATGATTTCTGATGTACTCTCTTCTCCCCTTGCCAAACAAATCGGGCGGGAAGTGGTGAGAGGCGTTTTTGGAATGCTCTTTGGCAAAAAAACTACAACTACCCGCAAGAAAAGCGGCGGACTGTTTGGCTTTTAAATAAATGGAAGCGAATCTGGTGCGTTGCCAGGTTCGCTTTTAGTTTGTAAGCTTCACGGAAATACGCTGCTCACTTTCTCCACTTACTTCAAAAGCGCAATCTTCGAACGATGGTGCTGAAAACTTGGGTCGAAAGTCATTACTGAAGCCGTAAGGCTCTTTTGGAATACCTACAAAATTTTTATCCAGTTCTCCGTTGTTGTTCACGTCGTGAAACACAGCGAATGCATATTTTCCGGGTTCCAACTGAAACGAAGTCTTTTTAATACCAGCTGATTTTACCTC
This sequence comes from Dyadobacter sp., assembly GCA_035998385.1. Taxonomy (GTDB): domain Bacteria; phylum Bacteroidota; class Bacteroidia; order Cytophagales; family Spirosomataceae; genus Dyadobacter. The sequence goes on from DASYHR010000037.1 coordinate 1,424, forward strand.
AATCAATTCAGAAATTTCCGGCTTGCCTTCTCCAAACTTATCTTCAGGTTTATAGATGCCGATCATTAGTTTCCCCTGCGCCGCTTTCACGTTTGTGATCTCTACATGCAGCGTCACCGGCAACAAGTCCGGATTCATAAAAAGCAGCAAATTCAGAAGAATAGTGTTCATTTTAGTAAGTCTTTAGTTTCCCATCCGATTACACAACGTTGTTCGGACAACTTCCTTATATTCTTGCTCACATGCATTACACTTTTCGCACTATCGAATGCATCACGATAGGCTTCCTTCAGCTCTTTGCGCTTCATCGCTTCCAGGAAACGCCGGGCATCACCTTCATTTTCAAGTAACAGTGGTGGCACCACTGCC
>DASYHR010000143.1:0-2471 GCA_035998385.1 Dyadobacter sp.
GACCTGGGAATGCGTAAAGCTGAAGTATTTGTAAAAGGACCGGGATCAGGACGTGAGTCTGCAATCCGTACGATCCAGAATGCAGGAATCGAGGTAACTACGATTCGTGATATTACTCCGCTTCCGCACAACGGTTGCCGCCCTCCAAAGCGTCGTAGAGTATAGTTTGAATGCCCATTCGTAATTTGGACACTGGGGTTACTGAATGGTTTACCTAATTTTAATTTGATAAATAGTTTTTAATGGCACGTTACACAGGTCCCAAAACCAAGATTGCAAGACGTTACGGAGAGCCCATCATGGGTCCAAGCAAAGCGCTTGCTAAGAAAAATTACCCTCCGGGAGTTCACGGAAAGGGTCGCCGCTCTAAAAAATCAGAGTATGCTTTACAATTGATGGAAAAGCAGAAGGTAAAATTCATCTACGGTATTCTTGAAAGACAATTCCGTAATCTATTCGAAAAAGCATCTATCAAAGACGGTATCACTGGTGAAAACCTTCTTAAATATTGCGAAGCTCGTCTGGATAACACTGTATACCGCCTTGGTATAGCTCCTACAAGACGTGCTGCACGTCAGTTGGTATCTCACAAGCATATCCTTGTTGATGGTGAAGTAGTAAACATTCCTTCTATGTCACTACGTCCTGGTCAGGTTGTTTCGGTTAGAGAGAAATCAAAATCTCTTGAAGCAGTTACAGATAGCCTTGCTGGTCACAGCGCAAAAGGATTCAACTGGCTTGAATGGGATGGTCAGCAATTGGCGGGTAAGTTTGTAACTTTCCCAGACCGTGATTTGATACCAGAAAACATCAACGAGCAATTGATCGTTGAATTGTATTCTAAATAATAAATAACAATACTTCATTTCTGGCACGTCGCGGTTCATCCCGGGGCGTGCTTATTGCCGGAAACGGCGTTTTGCGATCGCAAAGGTAACGGTAGCGTGATCAACTATCATTTACTACTATAAAAGGAGCAACGACTATGTCAATATTAGCTTTCCAAATGCCTGATAAGGTCGTCATGGAAAAAGCAGACGACTTTCACGGGTTGTTTGAGTTTAAGCCTCTAGAGAAAGGATACGGCGTAACAATTGGTAATGCGTTACGTAGAATACTCCTTTCATCTTTGGAAGGTTATGCCATCACGAGCGTGAAAGTGCCAGGCGTACTTCACGAATTTTCTTCTATCGAAGGTATAGTTGAGGATGTAACAGAAATCATCCTGAACCTGAAAATGGTTCGATTTAAAAAGGTTACGGATTTGAATGAAAGCAGGATCGTTGTGAACATTAAAAATGTATCGGTAGTAACAGCCGGTGACATTGGTAAGTTCACCAGCGCATTCGAAGTGCTTAACCCAGATCAGGTAATTTGTCATATTGATGACAACAAAGAGTTCGAAATGGAACTTTTGTTGGATAAAGGAAGAGGATATGTTCCTGCTGACGAACCAAGAGCAAATGAATTGCCTTTCGGTTATATAGCTGTGGATTCTATCTATACCCCAATTAAAAACGTTAAATACAGCGTTGAAAATACAAGGGTAGAGCAGCGTACGGATTACGAACGTTTGTTGATCGATATTCAGACTGACGGGTCTATTCACCCTGAAGATGCTTTGAAAGGAGCAGCTAATATTTTGATTCAACATTTCATGTTGTTCTCTGATCAGACAATGACGTTTGAGAAGCAGAAAGCAGAAGAAGACAATCAGGTAGATGAAGAAATGTTGAGAATGAGAAAACTTCTTAAAACTTCATTGTCTGAACTTGACTTGTCAGTTCGTGCTTACAACTGTCTTAAATCAGCAGATGTTAAATCACTTGGAGATTTAGTAAGACTTGAAATTTCGGATATGATGAAATTCCGTAATTTTGGTAAAAAGTCACTTACTGAGTTGGAGCAGCTTGTTGCTGACAAACAACTCACATTTGGAATGGATGTGGCCAAATATCGTTTGGACGAAGAATAATTTAAGTATTCCATCATAAGTATGTATTCTGTAGCGCGTGTGACGCAGCTCGAAGCAACTAAACAAAACAAAAATGAGACACGGTAAAAAAGATAATCACTTAGGAAGAACGGCATCTCACCGTAAGGCAATGTTGTCAAATATGGCTTCTTCCTTGATTATTCACAAGAGAATCGAAACTACTTTGGCTAAGGCGAAAGAACTTAGAAAGTATGTTGAGCCTTTGCTAACTCGTGCGAAGGAGGATTCTACCCACAACAGACGTGTTGTTTTTTCTTATCTTAACGACAAGGAATCGACAAAAGAACTTTTCGGAACTGTTTCTGATAAGATCGCAGATCGTCCGGGCGGATATACCCGCATCATCAAACTTGGAACAAGACTTGGAGATGCTGCTGAAGTGGCATTAGTAGAGCTTGTTGACTTTAACGATGCACTTCTTCTTGCTAATGCTGATAAACCAGCTAAAACACGTCGTAGCCGTCGTGGTGGTAAG
>DASYHR010000196.1:0-3141 GCA_035998385.1 Dyadobacter sp.
TGGGCTGCGCAAAAGGCCTTTGTACTGAACCGTATCGGTGATGCAGCTTTCCTCACAGGTATTTTGATGCTGTTCTACTATATTGGTTCTACCGACTTTGAGGTGCTTTCAATTTCTATTGATACGCTTCAACCTGGCATCGTTACGGCTATTGGTCTGTGTCTGTTCGGAGGATGTGTTGGAAAATCGGCACAGTTTCCGTTATCAGCCTGGCTGCCCGACGCCATGGAAGGACCTACACCCGTTTCGGCCCTTATTCACGCAGCTACCATGGTGGCAGCAGGTATTTTTCTTCTGGCAAGAATTTCGTTTCTACTCACCCCAGATGCACAATTGGTCATTACATGTATTGGTATGATCACCATGCTGATTGGCGCAGTCAAAGCAACCAGTGTGTGGGATATCAAAAGGGTACTGGCTTATTCAACCATGTCACAATTGGGACTGATGGTAATGGCAGTGGGGCTGGGAAGCTGGCAAACAGCCTTTTTCCATCTTACTACCCATGCTTTTTTCAAAGCCGGACTTTTTCTTTCAGCTGGTTCTGTCATACATGCCGTAACGCCATCGCAGGATGATGCCAGTTTCGATCCGCAGGATATGCGTAATATGGGAGGCCTTCGCAAAGCACTGCCCATCACATTCATTTGTTTTGTAATCTGCTCGTCTGCGTTAGCAGGTTTGCCTTTCTTTTCCGGTTTCCTTTCTAAAGATGCCATTATTACTGAAGGGTTCGTATGGGCTTCAAAGTTTGGAGCTTTGGGATACATTTTTCCAATCGTGATCATGTTTTCTGCCGGACTTACTGCTTTCTACATGACCCGTCAGCTTTGGCTGGTATTTTTTGGTGAAAAACGATATCATACATCCGCATACGTGCATCCACACGAATCACCTGCGCTTATGTACATACCCATGCTCCTGCTTTCTGCACTGTCAGTATTTGTCTGGTTTTCCTTTAATCCTTTCGATGCAACTACAGGATGGTTCATGTCATTTCTGGGTGTAGAACATCCGGCTCATATAGGTTGGGTCCCAATCGCCGCTACTTTGGTGACCATCGTATCTATAGCACTAGCTTACAGGGAAACCAAAGCCGAAGATCCTTTCGGCGTTTCCTCGAAAGAAACTGAGAAAGCTGGTTTCTCGTTGCTTCGGGAATATTCCAACGACTTTTATTTTCTTAGTCCGTTTTCGTTTATCGCGGATTTATCAGGAAAAATTGAAAAATATTTTGTCAACGCTTTCGTCGATGCTTTTGCAAAATGGAACGTGGTACTGGCACACCTGCTCGGTTGGGGAGACAGGAACATCGTAGATGGAGGCGTTAAACTCACTGTATTTTCGATCCGCTCTGCGGGGCAGTCGGTACGTAATTTACAAAATGGAAAAATTCAGTCCTATTTTGTCGTGACCCTCACGGGAGTGCTTTTGCTGATCCTGTGGCTGGTCAATTTTTGAAAAAGAATAATTTTAGGTTTAACATTTAAAACCTGCAACCCGTACACTCACAAGGTGAACCGTTTCCAAAGATGATAATGATCGATCATATATTAACGCTGCTTATTGCTATTCCGTTTCTTGGTGCCATTGCCGTGGCCGCTTTTCCGGATAACCAACCCGGCACACCGAGGCTCATTGCATTGATTACCCTGGGTCTGGAAGTTCTGGCAACGGTCGTTATGTATGCCCTTTTTATTCAGGATCAGCCCGGTTTTCAGCTATCCGAACAAGTCGACTGGATCACATTGCCAATTGGGTCCCTGGGTATCGTTTCTATAGATTATGCCATTGCTGTCGATGGTATCAGCTTCCCGCTTATTCTGCTGGCGGTGATCGTTTTATTTGTAGGACTGATCAGTTCATGGAATATTGAGAAGAAAACAAAAGCCTATTTTTCTCTTTATCTGCTACTTACGGGTAGTGTAATAGGTTGTTTCCTGGCGCAGGACTTCTTCCTTTTCTATCTGTTTTTCGAGTTCATGTTGCTCCCGATGTATTTTCTCATCGGTTTATGGGGTGGTCCGAGACGCGAATATGCGGCTTTGAAATTCTTTATCTATACTTTTTTCGGTTCATTGCTGATCCTGATCGCGATGATCGCTCTGTATCTTTCAGCCGTTGACCCTATAGAAACAGCACGTGCCATCGGACTGTTACAGCTGGAAGATTTACCGGCGCAGGATATTATTCTGCAGGTGCAGCAGTGGTTGGCTGAAGGACGGATTGCACCTGAGCAGCTCGTTCATACCTTCCGCTTCGAATACCTGGCTGATACCGGCAACTACATCCCCGGATCATTACTCAATACGCTTTCCGGATTCTACATTCTGGATATCCCGGTTCGCCTTCTTGCTTTCTGGTTCCTCTTTATCGGCTTTGCCGTAAAACTGCCGGTTGTTCCCGTGCACACCTGGTTGCCAGATGCCCACGTAGAAGCCCCTACCCCGCTTTCCGTGGTACTCGCTGGTATTTTGCTAAAAATCGGAGGTTATGGATTTATCCGTATTGTCGATGGCTTCTTCCCATTTGAGGCTCAGTACAGTACAGTTCCTCTCGCAGTGTTGGGAATGATATCCATTGTATATGGCGGATTTAATGCATTGGGGCAAAGCGATCTTAAAAAAATGATCGCCTATTCCTCCGTTTCTCACATGGGTTTCGTGTTGTTGGGAATTGCTGCGTTTACTGCTGAAGGTATCAATGGTGCCATCTATCAAATGGTCAGTCACGGAATACTATCTGCTATGCTGTTCCTTCTGGCCGGCGTAGTTTACGACCGTACGCACGACAGGATGATCAACCATTACCGTGGGCTCATTACCGTGATGCCCCGTTACACCATTCTCACGGGTATCGCTTTTTTTGCATCTTTGGGACTTCCGGGTTTTTCAGGTTTTGTAGGTGAATTATTTACATTGATGGGTGCATTTCAGTCCGACAACATGCCTGTACTCATTCCGGCCTTATCTACTTTGGGAATTGTATTGGCCGCAGCCTATTTCCTTTGGACCTACCAACGTATGTTCTTTGGTTCTTTTTGGTATAAGGACGAAAGTCAGAGCCATTTGTTAACCGATTTAAATACGAGAGAAATCAGTCTGTTGCTTCCGCTGGCATTCCTGGCACTACTGTTAGGGA
>DASYHR010000199.1:0-4305 GCA_035998385.1 Dyadobacter sp.
TTTCTCTGTCAAAGTTCCAGGAACCCGCCACAGTGTAGGTAGGCAACCAGCGAGCCGCTGCCGATTTACCAAAACGGTTGGATCCGTCGTAACGCAGGTAAGCCGTAAAATTGTATTTATCATCCAATGTGTAACCGGCACTACCATAAAACGCAGCAAACCTTTCATATTCTTCCTTCATACCGTAGTAAGGAAAATTAGCTTCGATAGTTTGTTTCAGGATACGGTAGTCAACAAACGGTGTACCTCCCTGTTCATATTGAAATCCATAACCAGTTGTATTGAAATTCTGACGATTGGTGAATTTCACCTCCTGCCCCGCCAGTAAACTGATATTGTGCCGATCGGCAAAAGTGCGGTTATACCTCAGGTTATTTCTTACGTTGTAGAATTTCATCTGATCTTCGGTACGGTTATAAAAACCGCCACTCGGCAAAACCACTACAGGAAATGCATTAGGGTCGTCCGGATCTCTGTACAGATATTTGTTCGCTTGTGCAATGGTTGCGTTATCTGCTGCGCGATATGCATTCGCCATGTTTGCATTTTCAGAAATGCGGTGTTCCCTACCGGTTTGAATGTAGCGCAACGCACCGAGAAAATCGTAGGTTAGGTGATCTGTTATCTTGAATGAAAAGTCTCCCTGCAATCTGATATCAGCGACATTGATCTGCATCTTGTTGTTAGCAAGTTCATGTACTATATTGAAGGGTGCGAAATTCCGTCTGAAAAATTCCAGATTACCGTTTTCATCATAAGCTGTCAAAGTTCGGCTGGTATTGAGCGCATAGCTGAAAGGATTAATGTCAAAATCCCTGTCGAAACGCCCTTCTACCGGGTTACTCCGTCTGTTCAAAGAACCTGGCACCTGCTGATTCCTGATGGATGCCAGTGTTGAAAATCCAAGAGTCACGCGATCCGACATCTTGTATGTATTGCGGAAATTAAGTGTGTAACGGCTTACCTTATCAGCGATTGTCCAGCCATTATCGTTCAGAAAACTGGTAGAGAAATACGACTGAGATTTATCAGTTCCGAAAGAGATACTAACCGAATGTTCCTGAAGCAAATTCTGCCTGTAAAGTACATCGAACCAATCCGTGTTAGCGTTCCCATAACGTTGCAAAAAGTTACGTTTGCCTTCCGGCGTGTTTTGTACCGGAAAATTACCCTGATCGTCGCCGGATACGAGACTGTAATATTTACCGTAAATTCCGTAGTCTGCTCCTGATAAAATATTCGTATTCAAATACCCTTTCCTTTCAAGCTCACCCAAAACAGACAGCTGTTCGCCTGAATTCATGATATTGTAATTGCGGTACGATGGCTTCAGTTGTGTACTGAAATTTCCGGAATAAGAGATGACCGGACGTCCGCTTTTACCTTTTTTGGTAGTAATTACAATAACCCCGTTCATTGCTCTTGCTCCGTATAGTGCGGCAGCGGCGGCATCTTTTAGTATATCAAATGTTTCAATGTCATTAGGGTTTAATCCGGCAACTGCAGATCCCAGAAGTGTAGTCGGATCACCACTTGAAAGCTGATCGTTGGAAATATTAACGATGTCTTCCAGGACAACTCCATCCACAACCCAAAGTGGCTTATTTGCACCATTCAGAGAAGTTGCGCCACGGATACGAATTTTAGGCGCAGCTCCGAAGGTTCCGGAAACATTCTGAATGGAAACCCCCGCTGCGCGTCCTTCCAGCATGCGGCTCACGTCTGGCAGACCGTCAATCATTACTTCACTTGATTTCAAAGTAACTGCTGATCCGGTGAATTTATCCTTGTCGATTTGCTGGAATCCCGTAATAACCACGTCCTGCAAACCTACCGCATCTTCTGCCAATTCAACATTGACTACTCTTGCCGCCGGCACTTCTTTGGTTACATATCCAATCATGGTCACAACCAGGGTGGCTCCCGTTCCAACGTTTTCCAGAACAAACTGTCCCTGAGCATTGGTGACAGTACCATCCTGCGTTCCCTTCACTCTGACGGTAGAGCCAATCAGGATCTCCCCTGTTGAGCTCTTAACTACGCCTCTCACAGGGATTACCTGGGCGGTACAGACCGAAAAGCCGGAAAGAATAAAGACCGACAGAAAAAGCGCATGCAGCATGGCAAAACGCGACCAATCGTGCCTGCAAATCCGATAAAAAACTTTCATACGAAATGTAAAGACTAACGCTATAAGAATGGGCTGCTATAAATGACTACAAAACTTCCGTTAATGCACTCAATTATACATATAAAACTACAAATAATGAGAGGGGTGCCGCACATATGTTACACAAAAGTGGTTACATAAGCAGATCAACCTACAAAATAGCCTGACCATGAGCTAAATATCCTAAAAAAGTTCTTCAAATTAAGCCCAAATCCCAATTATTATTTTGCACTGCTCTGCCTACCGAGACCTGGGTGATGTGCGTAGAGCGAGACTGATCAGTTCAGCTGTATTTTTGACATTTGCTTTTTTCATGATACTGGCGCGCTGATTTGCCACGGTGTTCGCGCTGATGTCAAAGCGCTCTCCGATTTCTTTGCTGCTCAGCCCTTCTGTTAAGCACTTAAGTATTTGTTGTTCACGGGGGGTAATCAGTTTCCAGACCGAAGTCTCTTTTTGCTCTCCAACGGCAGGCTGCGCGGCGGGCGTAAAGGAATTATGCTGCATCAGACTCTTGATAATAATCGACGATGCATGGGGAGGATAGTAGAACTCTCCCTTGGCTACACTTCTTACTGCTTTTAATATTTCCTCCTGGCTGGTATCTTTTTCCAGATAACCGTAGGCCCCATGGTGCATGGCTGAAAGAATATAATCCGGGTTGTTATGCATGCTGAAAACGAGGATACGAACCTTCGGATAAGCAGGTACAATATCTCTGATCGTCTCTATTCCGGATTTCCGCGGCATGGTAAGATCGAGCAAAATCACGTCCGGATTAACCTGTTCAATCATCTCAGCAACTTCATCACCGTCGGAGGCTTCACCTGCGATTACTATATCTTCCTCATCTTCAAGAAGGGTGATAATTCCCTGCCTGACAACAGAATGGTCATCGACAACTAGGATTCGAATGGACATGAGTTTAGTAAATTGAATCGTTATTCAGGGCAAACGGTAATTTTGAGCAATGTCCCATTCTGAGGATATGATGTAATTACCAGATCTCCGGCCATCAGTTTTGCTCTGGTCCGCATGTTTTCAATACCGTTCTGAGAAAGGACTGAGCCCTGTTTGCTTTTGAAATTACAAATTAAAAAACCTTTACCGTCATCTTCGATCTGTAAGATCACGCAATTCTGGTTTTCGTCCAATTTAATGACAATATTGTCCGCAGTTGCGTGTTTCACCGCATTGTTCAACGCTTCCTGCGCGATGCGGTATAGACCAATTTCTGTTTGAGAGTTTAGTTGAAGCCGGTTGACTGAAGACTGATAGCGTATTTTCAGTCCGGTAGATTCGGCAGTTTGTTCGCATAAAAGTTTCAAAGCGGAATTCAGGCCAAAATCTGCCAACACCGATGGCATCAGATTATATGATATTTGTCTTGTTGTCTGAATGGTGTCCTGAATAAGACGAACAAGCTGATCGAACCGTTTTCTCTGCTTTTCATCTTCAAATTGCACCTGTCTTAATTTTTCAGCATGAAGTTTTAAACCTGTAAGCATCTGTCCGATCCCGTCGTGCAGCTCCCGCGCAAAACGCTTCCGTTCTTCTTCCTGCCCTTCTATGATGGCGGCAGTCCTTATTCGGTCTTCCTGAAGCAGAAGCTGATACTTCTCCTCCTTGATTTTTAATATTGAGTTCTGGGCTTCAATCAAAAGTGCATTTTTTTCTTCCAGACTATCATTCGCCTGGATCAGCTCTTCCTGAGATTCGAATAGCATTTTTACCGATCGGCGCGTCTCGTTTACCACGGGTCGGAATATGAGAAGACCTTCAGCCAGCAATACCAGAATAGTCATTATGTCCATGATCCACTCTATCCGCTCCAGATTCTTTAATCTTTCAAAACTTTCCTTGTCATACTGAAAAACAATTTCATTCATTTTTGAAAGAAAAAACGGCTCCATTTTTAACACCAAAGCCAGTTGTTCCTTTTTTTCCTGCAATGAAATCTTCGGGTTATTGATTTTACCAAAGGAGCTATACATACTGTCAAAAACAGGATCCAGCTCCTCGAACATGGCATCCAGCGAGCTGCTTTTCCATACGACAGTCTCGTTCCCGACAACAAGCCGCTTTTCGGCCAGTTGCACATGACTTGTTTTCCAAACCTGTAACAAAGAATCGAA
>DASYHR010000324.1:0-4728 GCA_035998385.1 Dyadobacter sp.
TACATGGCCTTGAAACCTGACTGGGGAAAAGGTTCGGTTACCTTTATATTGGATTTATTTTTTATTCCAAGACTCCGGCTTGTCCACTGGTCATTTCTCAGGTCCTGATCAGGAGAAGTAGCCGACCATAAAATTACATCCACGAGCGCGTCCGGCGTTGCTTTGATGTCCAACCGAATGTTTTTGTTCTCTACAGACTGCCTCCAATCGCATACGGTGAATGGCATTTTGTTGATAGTTGATCCATAAAAAGCACTCAATGCCTCCATAGCCTGTTGTCCTCCGCCCAAATCGTGACCAGCGTTGGGAACATAATGTAAACTGTTGTCACCCGGAATGTTTTTCAGATAGTTTTTGACATTATCCACCACCCAATATTCATCATTGGTGCCCATAAAAATCAGTTTCGGCATCGTCAGTTTGGATCTGTACGAATAAGGATCAATCATCATCGTAATCGCTTCGCCATCCGCAGAACCGGTAGATTGAGGAATACCCAACTTCACATAATCTTCAATCTGAATACTGTAGTCTCCCCAAGATTTGATCTGGTAATCCAGACTGATCGGCATGTTCAGAATATCAATCACCATAGGCGCTATGGCAGCTACCCTTTTGTCACTCGCACCGGTCAACCATGTCGTCCATCCTCTTTTTGAAGCACCTGACACCACAAATTCTTTCACTTCATGATTCAGTTTCTGCTTCGAAAACTCTTGTACAACATCCATCGCCCTGACCGCACTTTTCACCATTGGGAATAATAGTGGCCAGCTGTAATCCTTGTCTTTCTTCCAGTGATGGAGGGTGTAAGAAATAAGCGCGTCCTCCGTAAGGTCACCGAAAAAAGGCTGATTAGGAGTTTGTCTGAGTTGCACAACAATAGCCTTATTGGCAGCGGCAATACCGGCGAGTGAGGCAACCAGTTTGTCATCCTTTTTGCTGTTCCAATTAGGCATTTCATCCTGGTTGGAACCTCCCGTAATAAAAAGTAATGCTGCGTTGTGTTTGTTTTCTTTTGGCACAATGATGGTCAACTGGTGCGTCCAGGTGAATTCGCGCCACTTCTGAGACGTAAGTAAGATGTTGAATATCTGTTGGTCGTCTTTGATATACTGATCTTTCAACTCCCATTTCATACTCTTATCACCATTATTTAAATAGCTTTCTAAAGCATTTTGAGGTGTAATCGTCTGCGCTTGCAGCGTGAAACAGTGTGTTGCTACAAACAGCAACAGGATCATTGTGAGGTTTTTGGTTTTTGTTGTCATAGGCTGAAATCCGGTGTACGCGACCCGGTCTACGCGACCCGGTCTACGCGACCCGGTCTGCATCGCGCAGCGAGGCTGAACGGTTTAAAGTTGTTATTAAATTGAATAAAAAAAAATTTAAAGCTAAAAGGTTAAGTGCTTATGGCTCAAACGTTCAGCCCGACTTCGTCGTGCAGACCGTAAGCGACCCGGTCTGCGCGACCCGGTCTACCACGGCTTGGTTGTGCCCTGCAATAGCCAGGGTTTAGACCATGCACTGTTCTTACCGTCTGCTTCGGAATATTTAGTTACTTCCAGTTTTCCAATAGCTACATCTGCATTCGCTTTATTCAGATTACGTTCATCAAGCATATAGTAAAAACGAAGTGGTAAAGCCGCTCTTTTACTTTGCGGACCGGTTTTCATCTCAGGAAACCCGGTTCTGCGGTAATCAAACCATGCTTCCGTTGCGGCAGTCCAGCTGGCGATCCACTTTTGCTCAATGATCTGTTTCAATGTTCCGTTGTAAGCAACAAGTGGCTGCGCCAGGTAAGCTGCAAGTCCTGCGCTGGTGCCCCAGGTCGTAAATGACGCCTGAATCGCAGCTTTGTAATTGGTTTCTGCACTTCCCGCGGCCCAGCCACGTTGCGCCGCCTCGGCCAGTATGAAGTTCACTTCCGATGCCGACATAATACGTGCCCGCAGCAGCGTTCCTGTTGGTTGCATATACATGCTGTTCACCCACGACACATGTGGGTTACGCGCTCCCTGCGCAGCGGTAGGACTCATATTGTAAGAAGCACCTCCCAATAAAGCAACCGGTAAACCCACATATTCAGGATCAGCATTGATCGTTCCCGTAACCTTGTCGGGCGACAGGTAACGTTTTCCACCTGTGATTCTGTCTGTACCGGCGGGCAATGTTGCATCTACGACCAATGGAATCTGTACTTTGTTGGCAAACACCCCCAGACGCGGATCTTTCACTGCCTGCAGGTATTCAACAAAAGTAGCGCACATTTTAATCCTCCGGTAATTGCTGGAATCCGGATCGAACCGGACCGCACCTGGCCAGGAATCAGATGCGCTGTTTCCTGCATAGGCCATTGAGGCATCGTCGGCTGCCGTCGTAATAATCGGATATTGCGTAGGGTTGGCTACAATACTTTCAATTCCGGCTTTGGCAAAATCGGGTTTCTTAACAGCCAAACGCATGTAGTAGCGTAGTTTCAGCGAGTTTGCCAACTTTCTCCATTTCGCAGGATTACCCTGATAATATACATCTGCAGTCCCGACCGCTGCATATTCTGAAGCACTTTTGGAAAGGAGAACATTCGCTTTTTCAAGGTCATTTAAGATTCCGGTATAGATCGTTTCCTGAGCATCGAAAGCAGGAAAGGTGTTTTCGCCACCACCTTGCGCTGCCTTCAGCGCATTTGTATAAGGTGCGTCGCCCCACAAGTCAGTAATCAGTCCGAACAGCATGGATTTCATCACCAACGCAATTCCCTGATGAAGTTCGTAATTGAGCTCGACAGACCGATCATATACATACTGGTTATTCCGCAGTATATCATAATAGCCCGACCAGCTGTTTTCCTGATTCCATTCATAGTCGTTGTGCCCGCCACTCCAGCCGTCTTTTTGCGTATGCTGCACAATACCTGCCGCATCCTGGTAACCCAGATTTACCATCGCCCGGCCGGTTTCTGTTAGTACCGTAGAAAGCACCAGGCTTGGATTTGCCGTAAGCGGATTCACGCCGTTGGGGTTGTCATTCAGATCTGTAATATCCTTACACGATGAAACCACGAAGATTCCAAAGATCGCAATGACAATGGATTTTATATGTAAACGATTCATAAATGATCAATTTTAATGTCCTGTTATCTTAAAATGTAAGGCCTACCTTGAAACCTACAGGCATTACCCAAGGTGTTACATTATACCTTTCGATGCCCTGCTTGAACTGCATGCCATTACCTTGCACACCAGACTCTACCTGGAAGGCTGTTTCAGGATCGATACCGTTTTTGGCTGCGGTCCAGAGCATGATGTTACGGCTGTAGACAGATACATTGGCAGCTTGTAAACCAATTCTTTTCACCCACTTTACAGGCAACTCATACCCGATCGCGATCTCACGAAGCTTGATAAAAGAAGCATCGTAGGTAAATGGTTTCGTGAATGACCAGGTCGTCAAACCTGCAATTGGCTGATAGACAGTTCCGCTACCTCCAAGGTTTTCAGTGTATCCCGTCAGATTCCCGTTAGCATCATAGGTAGCCATAACTCCCGGCACAAAAGCACCACCATGCGGAAGTGGTATACCGCTGTATTTCACAGGAAAACTTCCATAGTCAGGTGTAGGGCCTCCTACGACAGGGAAGTTGTTTCCGTTTACTTTAATCATCGTTTCCTGATTCGCAATCAGATAGTTTTTCAACTCATCTCCGCTCATGCCATTCGGATTGATCAGTTTATCCAGGAACAACTGCGATCGCATATGTTCTTCACCATAACGATACGTTTGTGATACAAAATTACCTCCGTTGCGCCAGTCAAATGACAGACTCAGACTCAGCCCCTTGTAAGAAAAGGACGTCTGCATACCCATGATAAATTTCGGGTTGAAATTCCCGATTTTGTTTCTGGATTGAATTGCGTCCACGGACTGCCATTTTCCGTTTCTGTCCAATAAAGGATAACCATAATATTGCGATGTAGGATCAGTCACAGTTACCAGTTGAGCATCATATATATCACCGATTTCCTCACCCACGTAAGTCCAGGCACCACCTTTGGCGTCTGACCACAAAGTGAAATAAGGAATATCATCAGCAAGCTCCATGATACGGGTACGGTTCCTGGAAATGTTTGTATTGATATCCCATCTCAGGTTTTCAGTCTGAACCGGTGTTCCGCCAAGTTGAAATTCCACACCCTTACTTACCAACAGTCCGGCATTGATATTTTTACCGATATAACCTGATGAAGGCGGCAGTTTGGTGCTCAGAATCTGGTTTCTGTTCTCAACCACATAATAGGTGCCGGACATTCTCAATCTGTTCTGAAAAAGATTCAGATCTACACCTGCCTCATAGGAAGTGGCAATTTCAGGTTTCAGATTGTTGATCAGCAAATTGTTTGGGACTGATAATCTGGGAATAGAACCCCAGGTTCCGGCATTGGCCAATGTAGTTTCAAGCTGATACGGAGAGGCATCATTTCCTACCTGCGCCACACCTCCTCTAAGTTTGAAAAGACTCAATGCATTCACATCTGGTAACATTTCATTGATCAATACGCTCAATGAAGCAGAGGGATAGAAGTAGGAATTATTGCCTTTTGGTAGCGTACTCGACCAGTCGTTCCGTGCCGTCACATCCAAAAACACAATGTCTTTGAACCCAATATTGGCAAGACCATATACACTGTAAATTCCTCTTTTAGATAAGCTGTTGGAATAGGCCAGGTT
>DASYHR010000328.1:0-3038 GCA_035998385.1 Dyadobacter sp.
TGACCCTCATGGTTTTGTATGGTGGTTTTCAAGCCGCCAATTTTTTCTGTTGATTGAGTCTCTTTTGCCTTTACAATACTGATCTGCTCATCAACATCGCTCTTATTCTGTTGCAACTGAGCCAGAATATCATTGTTATTAAGCAATTCGTTACGCTCCTGTTCCAGGTCGTAGATTTTGCCTACATGATATCGCCAGTTGATGCGGGAAAAATCTCTGACGTATAGGAGCAGACCTAGCAGTTGCTTTTTATCCTTATTTTTCTTTTCCTTGCCTTCAATATCTTTAAGTCCTGAGTTTAGTTCTTCAATCTGATGCTCCAATTTTTCAATAGATACCTCCAATGCATTTATTTTCTCGGCATTACTCCACCCCAGTACATAGTTACGTCTGTCATCAATTCGTTTCCGATCATCCTTTGTATGTCTTATACGTCCACTTTTTATTAGTCCCTGTTGGGTAATGCCAAACGGAACATGTTGCAAGCCAGCCACATCGGTACAGATATAATCACCAAAGCTTCGGTGGATATAGTTTTCCAGCCAATCGTAAAAATGAGTGTCTGGCTTAATGTCCACTTTATAGACAATGCTGTCCTGGTCTAACACTTTGTTGCTACGATTGTTATTAAGAATGTCGGCTTCAAGGTAGGTTAGCTTTATGCCTCTTCCGTCGGCACTTTTAAGGGGGTTGTTATTTACATAATTGCTGACGCTTCGGTAATGATTTTTAGGGACCAATAGACTGATACCAACATCATGTAACAATTTTTCGACGGCACCTTCCCAGCTAGTCTCACTTTCATTGACTTTTAATAACTCTCCTGCAAAAGGCAGATCGCTTTCATCAATACGCAAGTCATAACATAGTTGTAAGCGGAATCCAACTAACCAAGCCGGTATTTGCGTTTTCCGGCTTTTTAAAGATTCAAGTTCTTTAAACTCTACGTTATAATCCGTTTCTTGCTTGCGCAATTCGCTTACCTGGTTGTCGCGCTGTTCACGAAGCTGGATTTCAAGATGCCCACATTGTTCATCCAGCTCGTTTGCCATCTTAATATTTGCCTGAAATTCGCTTTCATCCTGTACGTCTTTAAGCCCTGATTGTAAAGCGAGCCGTTCATAGTCATTAAATTCTTTTTGTTTGGTTATTTTGTCCTGCTCATGTCGTTTAATCTCACCGGCGATCTGCTCGATTCGTTTTCCGCCGTTGTTGGCAATGTCTTGTATAATAGTCTGCCTTCTACCTTCCATATCCTCCAGCTCCTGCACTATAAGTCGCTGTTGCTGTATGGTTTTTTCAAGTTCAGATTTGGTCTCTTCAATAGCGTGTTCCAGCAGCCCCCATTTTTTTTCTGCAAACCAAATCGGCATTACTTCCAGCATCGCTTCTATATTCTCTATTTCACTGGTAACCTTTCCATACTCAATGCAGGCTTCTGTCAACGGCTTTAAAATGTTGTGTTGTTCCCGCGCATGTACCACAGCCGCATGTGCTTTATTTAGGTCATCAAACCGTTTAAGCAAGGCAAGGATCTGTTCTTTTACATCCGTTCTTTCCAGCATTTGTTCACGAACAAAATCAGTAAGGCTGCTAACGGATTTCATTGAAACAGTTTGGTAAAACAGATCAATGGCCTTATCGCTGTTCATGCCAAAAAGCCTTCGAAACTGTTCGCTATACTGAGAGAAATTATCATTGAACAATTGTGTTCCCTCTGTATTACGTAACTTTTTCCTGAGATCATTAATGTCGGTAAAATTCTGAAAATGCCTTTTGATCGTTAATGGCGTAGTACTTATTATCAGAAGCTTTTCTACTTTACCATCTTTACCTATCCAAAAAAATTGAGCTAGGCAAACAACCTCGTCATAGCCCTGATTATAAAAATTACCAATCACCACAGTATACGTGTTGTCATCTGGCCGTAAGTAAACCTTCTTTGCTGCCTTAGTGATCTCTTCTTTCTCCTTTTTATATTCCCCTCTTACATAACTAAGCAAATTGCGCTCCTTCCCTTCGGCCCCAGCAGCTTTGTTAAAAACAATCTTATTGTGTGGCACCAAAAGGCAAGTCAGGGCATCCACAAGGGTTGATTTGCCTGAACCAATGTCACCAGTAAGTAATGCATTCTGCCCATTAGGCTGTATTTGCCAACGAACTTTATTGAATGTACCCCAGTTGAGAACTTCTAAATATTGGAGGCGAAAACCTGCTTGGTTGATTTTCTCCGATGAATGGTTTAAAATTTCTTCCATGCTGTTTAGTTTGTTACCTGTTTCTCCGCTGCATAGCTTCGGAACCTTTTCAGGGTTTCCTCAATGACATCGGCATTTACAAAACCTTTGATGATGCGGTGTATTTCGTAGTTTTTTTCTTCATCTTCCAGTTTTCTTAAAAATCCAATTTCGAGAACCCGGTTTATGGTGGTCGTGATTTTCTCCTGTTGCTTTGCTTCATCACTGGCATCAGGCAAGAATGCCTTTGTCCGATTAATAATTTCCTGTTCGCTTATTATGGAGCGTACCGAACCTCCCTGGGCGTCGTGCTCTAATAGGAATTTTCTTATAACAATACACATTAAGGAAGTTAGAAAATTAAGTTGTCTTTTCTCCGCCATTTTAGGTAACTGCACTTCATCTTCCTCCCATTCCCTTTGCCGAAGAAAAGCATACCCTTCGCTCTTATCGAGAAACAATTCCAGTCCGACGGGAAGAAAGTATTTCTTTATATCAGGCTCGTAATGCACCAGATTTTCCCAAACCTCTTTCTGGTGACTGTAAACAATGCCTTTCAGTAACGCGATAAGACTTGTAGAATAGTTTGATCCCATATTTACCGATTAAAAATGATTACGGGTGTTTGCATACGATATGTTTTTCCAGTGCCTGTATTCTCCACAACCAAATATTCCAGTTGATCACGGTTTACAACATGTTTCCCTTCATTAGTCGCAATCTGCATATAGCCTAAGACTTCAGCAACTCCTTTGGTAGGATTAAAAAGCTTAAGTACATCCGAAAGTGCCACTTGTGAAC
>DASYHR010000346.1:0-2852 GCA_035998385.1 Dyadobacter sp.
ATTCTCTATCCACGATTTGTGCTTTCGCGGTCCTGATCCTGGTATCGAAAGAAAAGACAATCGACGGACAGCCTGACGAACGTTACGATGCTTTCAACGGACTTGCGAAGAGCAATCCTTTCCTGGCTTTCGTTCTGACCGTTTCCATGTTGTCACTGGCCGGAATTCCTTTGACGGCAGGTTTCTGGGGTAAGTTCTTCGTATTCACAAGTGCTGCAGACAGAGGCATCATCTGGATCACTGTTATTGCTGTCCTGATGTCGACAGTCGGTATTTATTACTACTTCCGTGTGATCATCGCTGCTTATCTTAAAGAGGGTGATGTAGCTCAAATCAGGGTAGCACCTTTTTATCAGGTTATACTTGTACTCGCAACTTTCTTCACACTCCTGTTCGGTATTGCCCCGGGACTTTTGGAAGGAATTATATAGCGCTTTTTAAAGCTCAGAAGTAAGGACTGTACATCACGTGCAGTCCTTTTTTGTTACTAATTATCGTTGTGTCGTATTAAAAGATACCAGAGAAGGTATTAAAACTATTCTTATGGCTACACACACCAATACAGAATTATGGAACAATTACTTCTACGAAAGAGTATTTATCTGGATGCAGGCAACATCAAAAATTATATTTCTGGTAAAAAGGTAATGATTACGGGCGCAGCAGGTTCCATTGGGCACGAGCTCTTGAAACAAACGCTTGACTACCAACCCGAACTTGTGGTTGCGATTGACCAGTCCGAATCTGGCATAGCATCTCTAACATCACAATTTCCGCAGGAAAACTTACATCTGAAACTGGGAGATATCACGGACGCTGAGGGTATGAAAAGACTTTTTTCCGAATTCAGGCCAGACCTTTTATTTCACGCGGCAGCCTATAAACATGTGGTATTACTGGAATCGCAGCCAGTTATGGCCATCAAAAACAATATTTTCGGAACGTGTATTCTTGCTGAGTTAGCTATAGAGTTTGGGGTAGAGAAATTTGTTTTTATCTCTACCGACAAGGCTGTAAATCCCTGTAGCGTAATGGGTATCACCAAAAGGATCTGTGAGCTCTATCTTATTGCTTTAAAAACAAGCACTGATTTCGTTATTACGAGGTTTGGAAATGTGTTGGGTTCTCAAGGTTCTGTATACCCGATTATCCTGGACAGAATTCTCCGCCACAAACCCATAGAAATTACGCATCCGGAAGCTACCCGCTACTTCATCACTATTCCCGAATCGGCGATGCTTGCACTGGAAGCTGCTGCGATTGGGAAAGCTGGTCAAATTATGATTTTTGAAATGGGATATCCATTATCCATAATTGAATTGGCGACGCGCCTCATCAATAAATATAAACTACCCGGACAGCATTGCGACATTGTATTCACCGGACTGAAGCCGGGGGAAAAACTACATGAAGATTTGCAATATCCCCACGAAAAGTTAGTAGGAGTTCATCAGGAACAAATCAGAATTATAGGCTCCGAAGATTCCGGAGAATCATATATTCAGACTGAAATTGAAAATCTCCGGCAACTCATCTATACAGCCACATCAGACGACCTCAGACTCGCCCTGAAGAATAGTCTTCGCTAAGTAAGCAGATCTATTCTAATAGAATTCTAATCAAAAAATGTAAAGGATAATCAATATATTATCTTTATTAGCCGCGTTTTGGAAGCGAGAGTGAAGCATCCCGCTGATCTGAATCATTGCTTCTACGTTTTTTATTTTACATTTTACAGTACAAATACCCCGAATCCGTAAATAAGACTTTAACTGAACCAAAATAGAAACATTCTGTGTTAATTGACGGTTAAGAGTAATTAACATATAATATTTACAAGAAAATAAATTTAGAAGATATCCGAATCAGGTTTTTCAATCAAAAAAAATAGCTAGTTTTGTGTAATGACAAAATGATACAGTAGTTTCTTTGATGCGTTATAGTAAACCTTCGCAATCTTTATTTTATACGTCTACAATAAACCCATTACCAAAAGGATGAAATATTCAATACATGCCGAAGGCAGGTTTCAATTTATCGATGAAGGAAAAGGCGAAACTCTGTTGCTTTTGCATGGCCTTTTCGGTGCATTAAGTAACTGGGACGGAATAATTGATCATTTTTCAGACCGATACAGAGTTATTATCCCACTTCTTCCTATTTATGAACTCCCTCCTCGTGAGGCAGGGCTGGAAGCATTACTTTCATTTCTGGAAGAATTTGTGGCTTTTAAGAATCTTACCAATGTGACAGCTATCGGTAATTCGCTGGGCGGGCATATCGGATTGTTATATACACTTAAGAACCAGGACAACGTACACAAACTCGTACTGACCGGAAGTTCTGGGCTATTCGAAAATTCGATGGGCGGATCTTTTCCCAAACGCGGAAGTTATGATTACATACGTGAACGAGTTGCCTATACATTTTATGACCCTGCTGTTGCTACGAAGGATTTGATCGATGAGGTCTTTGAGACTACTTCCAGCATTCCAAAATGTATGAGTATTGTGGGAATTGCCAAATCGGCACAAAGACATAACCTTGCAAAAGACCTGCATCATATTACCGTTCCGACTTTACTTGTGTGGGGACTGAACGATACAATAACGCCTCCGCATGTAGGGTATGAGTTCAATCGGCTGATCTCAGATTCGGAGTTGCATTTTATAGATAAATGCTGCCATGCTCCTATGATGGAACGCCCGCAGAAATTTAATGTTATACTAGAGAGCTTTTTGGAAAAACATGTACCGGTTGCGGTAGCATAATTATAAAGAGCCTTTACCGGCTCTTTTTTATTTTAAAAGTTTTTTCAAATTTGACACATACCGGTTTTTTTGATACATTCG
>DASYHR010000359.1:0-3306 GCA_035998385.1 Dyadobacter sp.
GTTCAATTTTAGCTGTCAGCTTCTCTTTGGTGATGTTGGCTTTCACATTTTCCAAAGGCATATGTCCGGTTAGAACACCAACCCGCAGGTCGCCTGCTACCATAAACATCAAAGCATCCTCCACCTCAAATGAGCTGGCAAAGTATTCGGTGTGGCCCGGAAACTTGAAGTTTTCGTTCTGGATATTGTCTTTATTGATCGGACCTGTAACAATCGCATCTATTTTTCCCTGACGAAGATCTTCTACCGCTCTTTTTAACGAGGAAAAAGAAGCCTGTCCTGCTTCTGCGGTGATCTGCCCGGGAGCGATTTCGGTTTGATGGTCATGCCAGCAGGTGATCACGTTTGCTAATTTGGGGTTAGCCTGCTCAGTCTTTTGAATACCATGTAGCGTCCAATCTTTTATTTCTAAAAGATTTCTATATTGATTCAGCACACGCAGCGAGCCGTAAACAATGGGTGTGCATAATTTTGCTAACTGATTTCCTTCTAATGCTTTAAGGATTACTTCCGGCCCTACACCGTTGTAGTCACCCAATGTGATTCCGATAATAGGCTTAGTGCTTGTTTGCTCGCTCATGAACTTTAAATGATATTCCAACAATTCTAATGTGCATTTCTCTATTACTTTTGCGAAAGCAATAGAGCGGCAAGTTACAAAAAATCCCGAGCCTCATATGAAAATCCTGATAGCAGACTCCATGCATCCTTCTCTTTTTACCATGTTTGAAGAGCAAGGCTTGGCATATGCTTACCATCCCGAATACAAAAGAGAAGATATTATCAGAGAGTTACCCGGCTATGACGGCCTGATTATCCGCAGCAAAACTTCAGTCAATCGCGAAGTATTAAACGCCGCAACTAACTTAAAATTCATTGGACGGGCGGGAGCGGGGCTTGACCTCATTGACCTGGATGCCGCAGCCGAATTGAAAATTGAAGTCTTTCATGCGGGCGAAGGAAACAGGGATGCAGTAGCAGAGCATGCGCTTGGAATGCTCCTGGCGCTATTCAACAATATACTTCGGGCAGACCGTCAGGTGCGTACCTCGGTCTGGGACAGAGAAGGAAATCGTGGAGTGGAGTTGATGAATAAAACTGTCGGCATCATCGGGTATGGTAATAACGGAGGTGCCACAGCACGCCGGCTAAGCGGTTTCGGCTGCAAAGTACTGACCTACGACAAGTACCGCGACAATTATGGCGATCAGTTTGCTAAGGAAAGCTCTTTGGAGCAGATTATGGAAGAAGCAGATATAGTTAGCCTGCACATACCATTGACAGTGGAAACAAAATTCCTTGTAAATGATCATTTTGTAGGTGCTTTCAAAAAGCCATTTTACCTGATGAATCTTTCAAGAGGTGAAACGGCCCGATTGTCATCTATTGCTTCCGGACTCCGGTCTGGCAAGATAAAAGGGGCCTGCCTTGATGTATTAGAAAACGAAAAGTTATCGAAACTTACGGAGGAACAGCAGCTGGCCTTCGGCTATATCAGTTCGTTGGATCAGGTTGTGCTTACTCCGCATATCGGGGGTTGGACGCATGAAAGTTACCATCGGATCAACGAGGTGCTTGTTCGCCAGATTAAAAGCTGGATCTCTGATCGTTAACAGTTTATTCAAGAAGAACAACGCTGATGTTGCCTGTAGATTCAAGATAACAGCTTTTAACCGTTTGGTAGTCATCGACACCATTTTCCCTGAGTAGCCCCTGTAGCTCGGCAAGGTCTATCAGTTCTTTTTCCATATTGGCACGATGGAGTCGCCCGTTTCTGACCAGCAGGATGGGAGCGGGGCGGCTTAACTTCCCGAATAGTATTTTGTTATAGCCCATCCAGTCAATCGCATAATCCCAGAAAACGAGGGTTCCAATCAGGATCGCTCCCTCTGTAATGGAATTATAGGTTCCTGCCATGGCGTTCTGTGACGCATCTGAGATCATGGTAATCAGTAGCAGGTCACTGATGCTCAACTGGCCTGTACCACGCCTGAACATGCGCAGGAAGAGGTATATAATCCAATATGTGATCGTGCCCCTAATAAATACCTCCAGTAGCGATAGGGTTGGGACAAACATTTCTCCCAGATGTAAGCCGTATATTTTTTCCATGAGATCGGGTGTTGTATATAAACAAAAATGCCGACCAAAGGTCGGCACATTTGCATCTATTAGCCATGAAAAATAAAATACTTATTATTTGCCAAGTGTACCGCGAAGTGCACGTGGGATTTCAACTGATGCGATCGGGTTGCTTGCAGCTGTCAAGATAACAAAATTTTCAGCTTTAACAGCACCAACCTTAACTGATTTTCCTAAGTCAAGTTCAGTTACATCAACTTCAACGTAATCAGGAATGTCCTGAGCCAGGCCCTGAACACGCAATTTACGTAATTTTTGGTTCATTTTACCACCTTTCATAACCCCCGAAGATGCTCCGGTAAGTTTCACAGGAACTTCAACCTTAATTTCTTTTCCGTCGATGATCTGTAAAAAGTCAGCGTGGATAAGAGAATCGTTTACAGGGTGAAATTGTTTTTCCTGAAGAATGGCGTTGTACAACGTTCCCTCGATATTTAGGGTAACATTATAAATATCCGGTGTGAAAAGCAATTCACGGAACAGCATAGCTGGTGCATAAAAATGAACCTGCTCGCTTCCTCCATAAAGTACAGACGGAACATAACCTTGTGAGCGAAGTTCCTGGGATTGTACCTTACCGAGATTCGCTCTTTTAAACCCTACAATCTCAAGTGCTTTCATAGAATAAAAAAATTAGAAAATTTAAAAAAATTATTGATTGTGATTTATAAATAATGAACTAATAGACTCGTGATCACGAATCCGGCCAATGGCTTTAGCAAAAATTTCTGCTACCGTAAGTACCCGGATTTTATCGTTGTGTTGTTTCAAAGGAATTGTATCTGTAATAATCAATTCTTCCAAAACAGAATTTGCAATATTTTCATGCGCTTTGCCCGACATGATAGCGTGTGTACTGATTGCACGTACAGAATTTGCTCCTTTTTCGAGAATAAGCTCTGCCGCCTTACACAATGTACCGCCTGTATCAATCAAATCATCAACAAGCACTACATCCATTCCCTCTACATCTCCGATCACCTGCATGCTGGCAATCTCGTTGGCTCTTTTACGATGTTTATCACAAAGTATCATATCAACGTTCAAAAACTTCGCAAAGTTTCGTGCACGTGCCGCACCACCCATGTCAGGCGACGCAATCAGAAGGTTTTTCAGGCCCAAAGATTTGATATAAGGAACAAATATCGATGTACCTTCCAGGTG
>DASYHR010000367.1:0-4094 GCA_035998385.1 Dyadobacter sp.
ACAAGTTGCACGTATGCAACGACAGATACAAAGAAAAAATCTAGCATCCGATATTCTTAGAAATGAAAAAGGAATTGATCCAAAGACCGGTGCAGATGTAACTGTATTTGAATCAACATATGAACCAGATACCTACGAAAATGTTATCGAAAGTCTCATACAAAAATCAAAGAAAACAACTTGGGGCTACGACATTATAGAAAATACTGTACATGTCGGAGTCTATCGGGACTTTATGAGACTTGGGGAAGGAAAGCTACTCGAAATGCTTGTAAATCAACAAAGTGGAAAGAATTATCCGGCATATAGTTACATCCATTATCTATTAGGTTCGATATGCGAGCCAATTTTTCTTAAAAACCTATCAGATGAGAGCAAATTTGAATTATTAACAGGTGAAGTAGCAGTTTATATTTGTATAGACTATGACAAAATATTAGAAATTATTACGCAACAAGGCTTCTCAGCAAGATGGGCAAGTACTAAAGAAACTCATAGCCTGAAAGAAAAACATAAGATCGACAGTTGGATCTGCATTGAAAATAGGGCTTTAATAATCGATCTTGGAGAAGAAAAATCGATTGTCGGCGATGGGTTAATAGCAAGAATCGTTGCGGACAATCTACTACCCACAGTAGCTACACTTTCGCTTTTAGAACTTATCGATAGCGAGCTACTGAAAACAAAATAAATGTGATGGTTGAATTTTATCCCTACTTCAAGTTTTCAGAGAATACCACACCAACCCAATCAATATGCTCAACAAGCTCCTGATTTTCGATTTGATGATAGGCCGCCAGATCAACGTTCGAGCCGTTACAGTTATTTCCCTTTGTACGGGATCCATAGAAAATAGCGCGATCTATTTGAGAATATTTAGCAACTAAGCCTTGAATGTTTTTTATCGTTTTTGCTAAGCGCGAGCAAGAGCAAATGTGTCCTGATAAATGTCTTCGTTTAAGGAGATAGTTTGAAAAATCCAATTAGTAAAAATGAGCAAAGAAGATATTGAAAGAGCAATCCAAGCAATCAATTCCCTTGACTATAAAGTCGTTACCATCAAGCAAATTGAAGATATTTGACTCAAATTTTTGAGGGTACACCGCCACGGGAAATAAATTCGACTCCGGCTTATACATTAACAGGAGCCGCATTGGCAACAAGCCAACAAAGATTAAAGAGTTGTGCTATTCCTATAAGCTAGAGTGGAGGTAGAGAGAATAGATTTTGGGTATACCTACCGTGAGGATTTGGATTTCCTGAGTTTTGATGTGAAGCAAAATCTGTCATAGTGATAATCCGCAACAGACCGACGAGCCCGTTCTCTCAATGTTACGTCCAATGTTACGTCAGTCCGTGTTCTGGTGTGCAACTGTAAATATTATTTTCTGCAAATATCTAAATATCAATTTGTTGTGATAATACGAAAAACTCAATACTGACCCAGACCCTGAATTTTTTTCATCGAAAAGGTATTTAAACTATTGGAATTCAATTGTTTAAATTTATCTTTACTTGTCGGTTGCTTCAATTCCAAAATCAGGTGAGCAGTCGGTGAGCAGCTATTTTGATTCAGTTTTTTGTATTGATATTCAATAGGTTATATCATAGGTTCGAATCCCTACGAGACCACGGAAATTTAAAGCATCTGAGCAATCAGATGCTTTTTTTATTTTCATTGTATGCAAGAGTTATTCGTAGTTTCAAAAACTACGAATCTATATATTTTACCGCCTGTGACGGTCATGTTTTGTGGTCAGTGCTTTGGTGAAATGCATATATTCTCAAGTCGTTATTCAAGATATGTACTTTGGAGTACACTTATCCGCCTTGCCATTGGAGACGGTAGTTTATATATAATGCGCAGTGTGAACACTCCGCACAACCAGTAAATACTTCGCACAACGGAGGAAAGCAGGCTATAAGACCGTTGCAAATCCTCCCTCAATTCCCTACCTTAGTATTCCCCGTTCAAGCAGCACCCGGAACGAATTAGTTATAACACCATTGTCATCTTATTCAAAATCCACCCGGTATGAAACGGTTATTCGTTCTTCTGTTTGTTACACTATTTATTTCCTGCAAAAAAGATGCACCCGATCCTGATGTTCCTGAAGGTGGGCTTTATCAGATCACCGTCAATGGCAAAGTGTATAACAGCTTTGAGTATGAGAACGGTTTGTTGGTAAAACAGAAACAGTTCGGTCCATGCGATACACCATATGGGATTATCAATTATGGATACAAGTCAGGGAAAATACAATTCGAAGACCGTCAGATGAAAGCGCTTTATTCGAGTTCTTCAACCAGCATGTGTGATCCGGCAGGTGCTTATGAGCAATCTTTGAATAAAATTGAATATGATGCTCAGGGTCGGATTAGTAAGATTCTTCTTGCCAAAACTTCTGTTGAATTTGAATATAAGAATGAGGAAGTGATCAAACGTTACTTTCAGGATGGGGTCGCTACTTCGCGTATAAAATATAAGAAGTATGATAATAAAGGGAACCTGATTGAAGAAATAACGCCGGACCTGGTTAACGGGGGATTGGTACGATATGAATATGACGATCGGCCCAACCCGCTATATCTGAACAAAGGTATGTATGCCGGTTCTGCTTTCGAAGGGCCCAACAACCCAGTAAAGGCTTTTGGCGCGCAGAATCAATTGTTATGGGAAAGGAAGTTTACCTATACAGATAAGGGGCTCCCGGCAAGATGTCTGGAGAGTAATGGCATTGCGTATGTTTATCATTATCAGTACAAATGATTTTTGAAAGTGTATTATAACATCCATACACATTCGGCACTTGAAACGAGCGCGCTTTTCATTCGGAATATTCATGATGACTTTAATCAGGAAACGGAAGGTAAGCCGGTAAGTATGGGATTACATCCCTGGTTTCTGAATGATTTTGAAAAACAATTTTTAGCTTTGAAAAGGAATGCTTCCCGTCCTGAAGTCACGGCAATAGGGGAGTGTGGTTTGGATAAATTGACTACAACGGATTGGAGCCTGCAACTTGCCGCTTTTCAGGCTCAGATTGCTCTGGCTAATGAATTACAGAAACCAATTATTATTCATTGTGTAAGAGCCTTTAACGAGGTACTAGCACAATTGAAATATATATCTGTTCCGGTTATTTTCCATGGAATAAATAATAAGTGGACTCATATTGAGCCTGTTGTGAAATCTGGCTATAATCTCTCTTTTGGTAAATCATTACTGAGCAGTCAACCGGCAATTCTTGATGCCTTTCGTAAAACACCGTTGGAACGGGTATTTCTGGAAACAGACGATATGAAAATGGACGTAACGGAGATATATAAAATAGCCGCTGAAGTGAAGAGTATTCCTGAAAAAGACATTGTTTTGCAGGTAGAAAAAAACTTTTCAAACGTATTTGCTCTATAATGGAAGATTTCTCCTGGTTATCCAGAACAGAATTATTGATAGGAAGGGAAAACCTGGTCAAACTGAGTAAGGCACATGTATTGGTGATCGGGCTTGGAGGGGTAGGTTCATTTGTAGCGGAATTTGTTTGCAGAAATGGTGTAGGAACGATGACAATCGTGGACGGAGATACGGTAGATCCTACAAACCGGAACAGGCAATTACCAGCTTTGTCGACCAATCATGGGGAAAGTAAGGCTGATATCATGGCTGAAAGACTGAAAGCCATCAATCCGGAACTGAAGTTACATGTAATCAAAACGTTCATCAATCCTGACGCAGTCACGGAGATATTGTCAGCGTTTCATTACGATTATATTGTGGATGCAATCGACAGCGTTACACCTAAAATTACGTTTCTGAAAGAGGCCTATCAGCGTAATTTGCGTATTGTGAGTTCAATGGGAGCAGGAGGCCGGATGGATCCTACACAGCTCAAAGTAGTCGATATCTCCAAAACCTACAATTGTAATTTTGCTCAGCAGGTACGGAAAAATCTAAAAAAGGAAGGAATTTACAAAGGGATTAAAGCTGTGTTTTCTACGGAAGAACAGTTGAAAGAATCACTGATTCTGACCGATGGAAGTAATTACAAAAAGTCGGCTTACGGAACGATGTCTTACTTGCCCGCAACATTTGG
>DASYHR010000373.1:0-1760 GCA_035998385.1 Dyadobacter sp.
TGGGCTCGTAGTCGAGGTATTCTTTGCAGGATGTGGCAGTCAGCAAGCCACCTGCCAGTAAAACGCTGTATATGAATTGAGTTCTCATGAAATTACTTTTCAAAAAGTTAGAATGATACATTTAAACCGACAGTGATTGTCCTTGGAATCGCGATCACATTGATGTCCGCACGTTCAGGATCGGGCCCTGCAAACTCTTTGGATTTGATCAGGAACAGGTTTTCAGCCATCACGTATACACGCAGCCTTTGTAGTTTGATTTTTTCAGTCAGTTTCGGGTCGACCGCATAGCCCAACTGCACATTCCTGAGTTTGAAATAGGAAGTATTCACATTGAAATAGTCAGAAGCGCGGGTTTCATTGTTGGCATCCGAAAGTGACAAAGCAGGGATTTTAGAGCTTGTATTCTGCGGTGTCCATGCATCGAATACACCGGGTCCCGAGTTTTCACGTCCTCTGATAAAGTTGTTGTAGAACGTGTAGGCGTCAAAGCCTGATCTTCCGGCAACACCAGATCCGAATATGGCCAGATCAAAGTTTTTGTAAAAAGCCTCGATTTTCAGGTTGTATTCAAAGGCTGGCAAAGTTGTTCCGAAAAATACCCGGTCCAGATCGTCAATTCTGCCATCACCGTTTGTATCTACATACCGGATGCGGCCGGGGCCTGCACCGACCTGAGTAGGAGCGCCATCCACTTCCTGCTGGCTTTGGAAAAGCCCGTCGGTTTTGTAGCCAAACAGATCAAATTGAGAATGGCCCAGAATCGTTTGCGTTACATTACCCGGATAAGCGGCACGTACCTCCTCTGGCAACACAGTAATTTTATCGCGGAAACGACTTACACCCGCCATGATGTTGTAGGTGAAATCACCCTTCGGTTTGGCATAATAACCTACAGAAAACTCGAATCCATTGTTTGATTTCTGCGCTCCGTTTACCACTTTCAGCTGACCTTCACCCACAGCCGAAGCGATAGGAGGGGTGATCAGAATATCGCTGGTTTTACGGGTAAAGTAATCCAGTGAGCCCTGAATACTTCCGTTCAAAAATCCGAAATCAACCCCGAAGTTGGCCTCGTCTGTGGTTTCCCACTTCAGATTCGGGTTCGCTCCCTGTATGGAGACAATACCTGAAGGCAGATTGCCCGTATTTGCTCCGTTCAGATCATAGGCCGTTCCGACGTTGTAAAACTGATCAAAGAAGCTGTTATGCCCATCGGGGAACTGCGAGCGTCTTGCTCCGTAGCGGGTATCATAAAGCCCGAATCTTGCCAGGTCGCCGATTTCCTGATTTCCTACCCGGCCCACACCTGCGCGCAGTTTCAGATTGCTGATCGATTTGACATTTTGCATAAACGCCTCGCGATCAATACGCCAGCCCACAGAAGCTGCCGGGAAAATTCCATAGGCATTCTGCTTTCCAAAACGTGACGATCCGTCGCGACGGATCGTCACCGCAGCCAGGTATTTGTCTGAAAAACCATAGTCTATTCTGGCAAACTGAGACAGTAACCTGCTGCCCGATCCTGTACCGGTGATGTTGGCATTACCTGTTCCTGCATTCAGTACGAAGTAATCTTCGGTCTGCTGGGCGAATCCCTCTTTACGGGCAATCTCAAAATTGAGATCGTTTTTGATCGCTTCTATTCCACCCAGCAGTTTGAAATGATGCTCGCCCAGATCAAAATTGTATCTGATCGTATTCGACCAGGTGGCGCTCAGGTAACGGTTCTGATCAATGGTAAGACTGTTGTTTGTTCG
>DASYHR010000017.1:0-2679 GCA_035998385.1 Dyadobacter sp.
TGTTGAGCTTCGTTACACCCTGGATGGCAGCGAACCTGACTCAGCACATTCGGCTATTTTCAAAGAAGGTATCCGCCTTACTGAAAGTGCTCCTGTGAAAGTCAGGGCTTTCAAACAGGGCTGGCAGGGAAGCGATGTGGCTGAGTTTAATTTTTTTCAAAGTAAATACAAGCCTGATAGTATACGTTTGCTTTTTCCGCTCAACCGTGTGCAACAGGCTGAGGGAGCCGATACTTTTTTTGACCATAAATTAGGTGTAATCGGAGCCAACAATCCCGCCTGGGCGAACAACTGGGGTGGGGTGAGAGATAATGATTTGGGGCTGTATGCAGAGTTTCATTCTCCTGTTGCTGTTTCCCGGCTAGGTTTACATTACATGATAGAGGAAGATACAGGTATTTTTCCGCCTGAGGTGATTGAAGTTTGGGGTGGTGTATCGCCCGATCAAATGAAATTGCTGAGTAAATTTAAAGCTGCCATGCCTGCAAAAGGTGATAAACCAGTGTTGAAAACAGCGGAGACAAGCTTTAAAACGGAGAGAGTTACCTGTCTGAAAATCATGGCACGACCTGTAAATGCCATTCCTGACTGGCACAAAAGTAAAGGGAAACGTGCATTGTTGCTCGTCGATGAGGTATTTGTAAACTAGTCCCCACAAAAAAATGACCCTCCGGTGGGATGGGTCATTTTGTCGGAGATGATCCGGATATGATTAAAGATCGTCGTCGTCTTCAAGCTCTGAATCGAGGTCTTCCGAATCGTCGTCGTCCTTATCATCTTCATCTTTATCTCCCCAGCGGTCAACGTCTTCTTCAACCAGTTTCTCTCTTCCCAAAAATTCCGGGTCGATTTCTTCATCTTTCAGGCCACGACGGAAAATGTCATCCGACGCCGGAAAGTCTCCCGACAGGTCGTCATCATATAAATCGTCATCATCGTCACCAAATGGTCCCATGTCGTTTCAGATTTTAGTTTTAATAATTAAATGTAAAGAAGATTTTGGCTGCAATTTAATTCAAGCTTACGAATTGTATAGAACTGTTGTAAAAAAAGTATCGATGTTTTTTTGCTGCAGAGATTATCCTGGTTGATGATTGAGTATTAACACCTGCATTCAGAGCTTTTTAGGATATTCGTACATTTGAAAACTAAACCTACATTTTTACCTACATGAGAAGAACATTTTTACATTTTTCGGCAATATTGGCATTTGCTACAGGTCTTGCAGGATTTAAATTGATAAGTGAGCACTCCGGAAATGCTCCCGTGGCCACCAAAGCATTCATTGATGCGAAGGAATTGAAACTGCCCGTTGGCTTCAGTGCCCGCGTGCTCGGTACAGACCTGGGTCCTACAAGACACATTGCTGTCAACAAAAACGGAGATATTTACGTGAAGCTGTCTAAGCTGAAAGATGGCAAAGGCATGTATTTGCTGCGGGATACAAACAAAGACGGCATCATTGATGAGAAAAAGCTATTTGCAGACTATCCGGGAACAGGCGTTCTGATCAAAGATGGATATCTCTACAGCTCATCCAATAGCGCCATATATCGCTACAAGCTGAATGATAAAGAAGAAATTATAGATTTCGAAAACCCTGAGAAAATCGTGGACGGCCTGCTGGACCATGGCAGAGACAATGCCAAGCCTTTGGCTATGGATAAGCAAAATAATCTGTATGTGACAGTGGGATCTTATAATGACAATTGCCGTGAAGCTGGTAGTGGCAAAGGCATGTCACCTTGTACCATTTTAGATTCAGCAGGAGGAATCTGGAAGTTCAATGCCAACAAAGCCGGTCAGCACTTCTCAGACGGCACCCGTTACGCGACCGGATTGAAAAATGCAGTCGGAATTGACTGGGATGTTAAAACCGATGCGCTTTACGCAACGGTGCATGGAAGAGGTAAGTTCGATGATTTTTATCCGCAGTATTATACGGCGAAGCATAGTGCAGAATTGCCAGCGGAAACGTTGTACCGTCTCAAAGAAGGGGATGATGCCGGATGGCCGTATATTTATTATGATCAGTTCCAAAACAAAAAAATGCTGGCTCCGGAATATGGAGGAGACGGAAAGAAAACTGGAGGGGAAAAAGCAATAAATCCGGCGGCGGCTTTTCCGGCCCATTTCGGGCCCAATGCACTCATGTTCTACACAGGAAATATGTTTCCTGCAAGATATAAAAATGGTGCTTTTATCGCATTTCACAATATGGCTCCTGAACTCAAAAAAGGGTATCTGGTGGCATTTGTGCCATTTGTGAACGGCAAGGCAGGCAAATGGGAAATCTTCGCCGATAATTTTGCAGGAACTGACTTGGTGAAGCCTACAGGTCCCGTTCAGCATCGGCCTTGTGGGTTAGCGCAAGGGCCGGATGGCGCACTTTATGTGACAGATGACCTGAACGGAACAGTGTTCAAAATCGATTATAAGAAGAAATAAAAACAAAATCCCGGTTCAAATTCGAACCGGGATCTTGTTTTACTTAGCCGAAAAACCAGTGTAACCTTTCCTGATCAGCTCATTTTTTGACATTTTGATCACATTCACCTTTAACGGAATAGGCTTAAGTGGTGTGTCGGTCGAATCCGTTTTGACAGCAACGATTTTATCAACCACATTCATTCCCTGGAAAACCTGTCCGTAAACTGTGTACTTATCGTCTAATCTTGC
>DASYHR010000405.1:0-8085 GCA_035998385.1 Dyadobacter sp.
GCTTTCCAAAGCGAACAAATGATAAATGCTGAAGTAGCACGCGAACTTCTGGATCAGGCTGGAATAGCCGCTGTAATTGTAAACAGAAAAGACAGCAGCTATCCTATTTTTGGTATGTGCGAAGTACATGTACCCACTCACGACCTGGAACAGGCACAAACGGTACTAGCGAATGCAGAAGAGTCTAAATAATCTTAATAATCTTCAACAAAGAACTATTACTGCCCTGGCCGGGGTATTCGTAATTATCAGCGGTATTGTATACAGCGATTGGACCTGTCTGCTCGTACTTTGTATCATCAGTTCGCTCACACAACTTGAGTTTTACAAGTTACTAGGGCTCGATGGCAACCAGCCACTTACTTATTATGGCACCTTCTGTGGCACAGTCATGATGCTTCTTGCGTACCTGATAGAAAAAGGAATAGTCCCTTTTGAAAACTATTTCATCATTACGCCGTTGTTGTCTATGATTTTCTTTATCAAACTGTATAAAAAAAATGATCTCAAACCGTTTACCAATATAGGCTTTACCTTCCTTGGCATTATCTACGTGGCACTGCCTTTTGCACTCATTGTAGCAACGGCAATGCGTGGCGGAATTTATAACTACGAAATCGTACTGGGTAGCTTATTATTACTCTGGGCATCGGACATCGGAGGTTATTTTGCAGGAACGAAGTTTGGAAAACGTAAATTATTCGAGCGTATATCACCAAAAAAATCCTGGGAAGGAGCTATGGGAAGTGCCGCCTTTGCTGCTGTGATCGCCTTTGTTTTGGGGCAATATTTCCTTACATTCGAACCCTGGAAATGGTATTGCATTGGTGCTATTATCGTGGTTGTAGGAACCTATGGCGATTTGGTAGAATCACTTTTTAAAAGAAGTATTGCCATCAAGGATTCGGGAAGCAGTATTCCGGGACATGGAGGATTTCTGGATCGTTTTGATGGTTTGCTTCTATCTGCGCCCTTTATTATTACTTTCTTGAAATTGTTTTCCTGAGAAAGTAAAAGCAGTAACCTCCTGTGGTAAACATGCTGATACAGGAATGATTTTTGAAACACATCTGCGTGAGCAGTTAAATTTTTGATAGATAGATATCGTGCTATGCTCCGTGGAGCCATGAGCAAAACCCTGAACGAATGAAAAGGAGCCTTTTAATTATAACACTTATACTTGCAGCCGTTTTTACCGGTTATGATAGTTCTGCGCAGGGGGAAAAAAAGTCTATTATTTTTAGCGGTATTGTTGTAGCCGGCAAGTCCAGCGAACGTCTTCCGGGTGCCGCCATCTATATACCGAAGGCAGGGAGAGCGACCTTAGCTCAATCTGACGGATCTTTTACGATTGCTGTATTCCCGGGTGATAGCATTGTGTATAGCTACCTGGGCTACAGAAAGCAATTCCACTTGATTCCCCGCAATTACAATTCGGACACTTACTCTGCAATTGTTGCCATGCAGGAAGATGCCACCCTGCTTACAGAGGTGAAGATTTATCCGTATTCAACAGAAGACGAATTCAAAAAGGCATTTCTTGCCCTCAAATTACCAGATCAGGCAGATAGAGAGGCTTTGGCTAAGAGTACAGATATTGATTACATCAACAGAATGGCGGCTTCTATGCCCAACAACGCCCAAACCAACTATCGCTACACGATGGATCAGCAATTGTTTGGAAGGGAATCAGCAGCCAATAAGAATTTCGCGACTACTTTTCCGTTCCTTAACCCATTCGCCTGGAACAGGTTTATCAAAGCTGTTAAAAACGGAGACCTCAAACAGAAAGAATATCGTAAAGACCTGGGAAATACTCCTCGTGAGAACATCACCCAACAGGATTTTGCACCGTTTGTAGAAACAGATAAAAACAAAAAATAAGCAGTTTCTTATTCAAATCTGGAAAGCGACATAGCACGTCCGTCGTAACTGGCGAAGGTGTGTAATGTGACCCATTCTCCAAGATTAATGTATCGGCTACGATCATTTACAGCCAGATCGAGTCGCAAATGTCTGTGTCCGAAAATATAAAAATCGAAATGCTGTTGGGCTTCAACCTCTTTGCAATATTGAAGTAGCCATTCTTTATCTTCTCCCATAAACCGCTCTTCGCCTTTTTCAACATTAGCTGCACGGCTTCTTTTAGACCATGTTTTTGCGATCCAAATACCAAGATCGGGATGCGCCAGGCGGAACAAAAACTGAAAAAATGAATTTTCGAAGATCTGTTTCAGGATTTTGTAAGTTCTATCTCCCGGCCCCAGGCCATCTCCATGGCCGACCAGCAGCTGGGAAGTAAATCCGCTGCTATCAACAAATTCAAAATGAACGGGATTCCGGTATACAGATGCCCCCAGCTCTTCTTTGAGATACCCGAACATCCACATGTCGTGGTTACCGGTAAAAAGAATCAACTCTACTCCTCTATCTGATAATTGAGCCAGTTTGCCTAAAACGCGTACAAATCCTTTTGGAACCGCATGGTTGTATTCGAACCAGAAATCGAAAATATCTCCTACTAAAAACAGTACCTGCGCGTCGTGCTCCACTGATTCCAGCCAGCGAACAATCAATCTTTCACGCTCCTGACTTTGTTTGATATCAGGAACTCCCAAATGGTAATCTGAAGAAAAATAAGCCTTTCGGCCTTCCTGTAAAACAATTTTTTTCTTTTGAAAACTAAAACTCATAGCCGTATTATAATGCACTGCAATTTACAATCTTCCGGTCAATAGATGCATGTGACCTTATTTATTCGATGATTTAACGACTTAATAACGCGGTTGAGGTACTTGAACAGATATCATCACAATCGTTCATTATACAATTTCAGCAGTAAGTATCAGCAGGGATTAGTAATTTTGTGGCCTTATATCATTACCCATCAACGCTAACTTATTCCGGTCATGCTTAAAAAAATTACAGGCTTACTCTTCTTTTTGCTTTTGTGCTGCACGCTATCATCTCAGGCACAGGCTATCAAAAAAATAGCTACCGATAAACAACGGGCCCTTCAATGGAAGCCCGAGAAAGGACAATATTATTTCAGTCATGCATTAGTAATGACGTATGAAAACGATGCTGAAAAGACGAAAGGCGAGATCAAAATTCATCTGGACCCCGTTACAGGTACGATGTGTTTCAGAAGAGAAAGTAGCTTTCAGGAAAAAACTTTCGATTTCATTATCGCATTCTCAGACGGCCGCTATGCCCACTATGGAACAGACGAGAATGGAAAAAAGGTTAAAATAGCAGAGAAAGTAGATGATGTAAAACCTGATGCAGAAACCGTAGCGCAACAAAAAGAAAACTTTACAACTTACTGTACACCAACCGGAAACAAAAGAGTGGATTTCGGATTTGAGAGTCTCGAATATGACCTTTCCTACGCCACGTCAGACAATAAGGATAAAGTCTGGATTACTACTTTGCCGTTTAATACATATCCAATATATGGTTTTGAGCTGATCGAAGTACCAGCAAGTTTGCCGGTTTCTATTGACTATTTGTATTTACTGAGCCCTAATCAGCTGATATCTGAAATCAATTCGGGAGGCGTGAAGCTAAAGTTGACAGGTATTAATCCTGATCCGTTTCTGGCTATAACAAAGCCTTATCAGGAAGTGAAGATGGATTAACCGAAGTTTCAAAGTGCCCGGTCTTTGAGTCCGGGCACTTTTCATATTAAACTTCTTCAGCAGCAGCCCGCTCAGCCATTACTTCAGAAAGAGGTCTCAAATTAGCTGGTATCTCGGCTTCCTCTTCTTCGGATGAATATGGGAACACATCCAGAATCGGCGTCAGGTTAATATCCGTTACTTCGTAAGGAATCAGGAAATTCCGCATACTTTCTTTGATACGTTCAAGAGCCTGATCAATCCCTTCGGCATTCAAAAGCATATAATTCACAACTTTCTTTTCCTTGCCACTCTTCTCATCTACAGAGAAGTAGATCACTTTGATTTTGAACCACTGTTCACCATCTTCATAAGCAAAAAGATCCGCCAGGCGCATGCGTGAAATGCTCGCTACGCTGAAATCTGAGGCTCCTGTAACAATCTGTTTGTATAACCTTGCTTCCGATTCTGTATACGAGACCGCATCAACCAGGTACGTTTCACTAATACTCTTCAGGCTTCCTGCCTCATCCTCTTTTTGATATTTTATTTTCCCTAAATACCAGCTTGCCATGATTGATGTGTTTTAAATCCTTGAAAATTCCGGCTGCAAAGGTATGTTTCCGGTTGAACGCATGCAAGACTTCTGATTTCAAAAATCTGTTTCAAACACATTATAACTTGTATTTATTCCTTGAATCCCGTCAGTAAAAAACGACCGTCAATTTGTGACCGTTACACCTGCGTCCGTCCAACCAGTGGTTTGTAAAACAGCAAGCCGCATATGCATGCACAAAATTATCAGACTGTAAATAATGAAGGCTGTCGGGTTGCGTTGTGTTACCATCTGCTTAACTTTGAAAAAATTAATCTATAATGAAAAAACAAATTCTTCTTACCTCCGCTCTG
This sequence comes from Dyadobacter sp., assembly GCA_035998385.1. Lineage (GTDB taxonomy): Bacteria > Bacteroidota > Bacteroidia > Cytophagales > Spirosomataceae > Dyadobacter. Next base: position 4,530 of record DASYHR010000405.1, read on the forward strand.
GTCATGCTTGCCATGGCTGCTTCGAGTATTTTCATCAGCTGCGGTGTGGGCAAGCAAGTTTCCGAAGTAAAAACTTTCGGAGAGTGTAAATATGACCTGGCATCGGTAGACAGCGTATATGTTGCGGGGATAGATATCCGCGAATTCAAAAATATCAAAGGCTTCAGCGACCTGGATCTTGCCAAATACCCGGGACTGGCCATTGCCCTGCTACGGAAAAACGTACCGCTGGATTTGCGTGTGAATATGGATATCACCAATCCAACAAGAAACCGCGCGGCGATCAATCAATTAGAATACAAGGTATTGTTGACAAAAAGTGAAATTTTCAACGGATTTCTTAACCAAAGGATTGAAGTAATGCCGGGAACGGCAAGTACACGTGTACCTATTAAGCTGAACGCCAATGTGTACCAATTACTCAATAACAATGAGACAAGAGATGAATTCGTGAATATGGTGATGGCCCTGACAGGCAAATCAGGTGCGGCACCATCTAAGTTTACAATTAAAGTAAAACCGACGCTGGATCTGGCTGGAAAACAGCTGAACTACCCTGGCTTCATCACTTTTGAGAAAGAAATAACGAGCAGCATGCTAACAAGCTCTGCCAAATAATTGACTTATATTATTCAGTGGGGCAACGATCAACTTATGCCCCACTGAGTTTTTAAACAAGCAAACGCACATTTCGGCCGCACTTGTAATACCTAAAACTCATCGATTTGGATAACTATCTGCTTCACAATCCTCTCCTTTTTGATTATTTCGGGCTAATTCTGTCTTTGTTGCTGCTCTTCGGGGCTACTTTTGTTTCTGACAAACTAAAGACTCTGCGACCCTGGCTTGCTGGTGTATTGATTGCTGCTCCTATTTTTTACTTCTACGTGATATTAGGAGCACATTTAACCAACATTCCCTTTACTGACGACTATAATCTGCTCGAAACAATTCAAAAATTCAGGCAGGAAAAGGATTTTATCAATTCTATGAAAATCCTTTTCGAACAGGTGAATCAGCACCGTTTTCCTTTCGAGAGAATTGTGATGCTCGTGATGGTGTATTTTACAGGAACTGTCAACCTGAAAGTGCAGATCCTGCTAGGGAACATGTTCATGCTGGGTATTGCATTTTTATTTTTCCGCTCTTTGAAAAAGGAGGATGTTTCCTGGTACTATTTCATACCTGTTCCGTTTATCCTTTTCAACCTCGTTTATTTTGAAAATGCGTTTTGGGGCATTGCTGCTATTCAAAATACGCCTTTGCTGTTCTTTGCACTTTTATCGGCATACGGTCTGGGGCGCAACGATCAGAAGGGTTTGATGATTGGTATCATTGCGGCCATCGTCACTACTTATATCAGTGGAAGTGGTATGCTTACCTGGATATCCGGAGCACTCATTCTACTTTTGCAAAGAAGATTTTCGTTGCTTATTCAATGGGGTATTGTAGCAGTGGCAGCCATTGCATTCTACTTTCTTTTTGATTACCATTTTATCACATCCGGTGCTCAGAAACCCTGGCAACATCCCATTTACAACCTTGTGTTTGTATTCGGTTTTTGGGGAAATGCTTTTTATCTGGATATTCCTCATCCTGGCATTTCGGGCTTTTACAGAGATATTTTATTGTGTGTTTTTGCCGGACTAATCATTGGTCTGGTTGTACTCGTTTGGATGCTTCGTTCATTAAGTAATGCTAAATTACACTGGACGCACTGGTTGCTTCTGGGGGCGTTTATGTTTGTAATCGGAACGGGTTGTATGTTCGTACTAAGCAGACCAATGAGCACGTGGATGATGTATGGGGGAAACTTCTTTTCCCGTCGCTACATGATTTTCGGGGTGCTCGGACTCGCGACCACTTACATGGCACTGATCATTCTCACAAAAAGTATCGGTCGGGTTCAGGTGAGTATTGGCATAGCATCCATGTGTATCTTTCTGGCATTACACATGACCAGTTATTTCAAATCGACTATCCAACTTCGTAAACAGTATGAGGAGCTTTCTCTGGATGGCTATTTCTTTCAGAATTTTTCAACGTTCCTGACGACCGGCAACAAGTTTGGAGACATTCCATTCTGGAACCATCCAACCAGAATGAAAGACCTGGTAAATTCAATCGAAAAAGGAGGGCTCAGTCAATTATATGCGTCCAACCGTTTCCCTGAGCAACAACTTTTAATTGAAAAAACAGGTCATAAAAATGACATTTATAAGGCGGATACGCAGGTTGAGGTATTTATGAGAGCAAACGAGGAGTCGTTGCCTCCCAAATCTATCCGCTTCACAGCTGAGCCTGAAAGTGATGCCACACCTTCCTACTTTGTATTAAGCTCGGATAAACATACCATTCTGCTACCTGCATTGCCTGTACCCAACAAACTGGATGATTTTCTGAGTACGAGAAGCTACTACCAACCGCTTTATCAATACACCTTATTCAGGAATAAGCTGCCGGCGGGCAAGTTTTCGTTATGGATGATGTCTCAACAGGAAGGACAATGGGTCTCAAATCCAACCGGAAAGACGCTGTTATTATATTGATATCTGATCATGGAAATACTTACCTATAATCTAAACGGAATTCGTGCAGCCCTGAAAAACGGCCTGCTGGAGTGGCTGAGTGACAAAAGTTTTGATATACTCTGTTTTCAGGAAGTGAAAGCGACGCCCGATGTGGTCGACCTCAGCGGACTTGCACAACTCGGTTATGAACTGATTGGCTGGCATGCAGCCGAAAAGAAAGGCTATAGCGGTGTCGCTATTTTTTCAAAGATTAAACCTGACTTTGTCTCTATCGGTGCGAATTTGCCTGTCTATGATATTGAAGGCCGTATTCTTCGGGCAGACTTCGGTGATATCACAATTTTGAATTGCTACTTCCCGTCGGGAACAAGCGGAGATATTCGACAGGGCGTGAAAATGAGCTTCCTTGCAGACTTTTATGAATGGGTGAATGAACTTCGTAAGGAACGCCCGAATCTGATCATTTGCGGTGACTACAATATTGCTCATACCGAAAATGATATTCACGATCCTGTGCGGAATAAAAAATCTTCTGGTTTCCTACCCGAAGAAAGAGCATGGATGACCAGATGGTTTGAAAACGGATATACCGATGCATTCCGTCACATGAATCCTGACCTTCGCGAATATTCATGGTGGACTTACCGCGCTGGTGCAAGAGCGAATAACAAAGGCTGGCGGATTGATTACATTTCCGTCGCAAATACGATCAAAGACCGTATCGTTGCCAGCAGACAATACAATGATGCTGTACATTCTGATCACTGTCCTGTCTGGCTGGAAATCAAGTAAATCAGGTACAGTTATATTTTCCTGATCCTGTTTTTATTTTGTATTTTTGATCAGGTCTGTAATCAAACCAAGGAGTTATGAACATCGAAATGCCGGTAACTTTGAAAATGGGGGAATTGATGAGCGAAGATGAGTTCTATCAATTTTGCCAAATGAATGACACACTCGAGTTCGAAAGGGACTCCGACGGTAATATTATAGTTATGTCTCCAACAGGATCATTTACAGGAAAT
>DASYHR010000569.1:0-1943 GCA_035998385.1 Dyadobacter sp.
TCTTCGTCAATTTTGGTGAAATCTATATTGATTTTGCCAGTACCATTTTCCTCAATAGCTGAAAACTAGCCTTGCCATACATTTTCCGTTTAATATTTTTTATTCTATTGACCTGGCCTTCAACTTGTCCGTTACTTATAGTTGTTGTTACTGCATTATTTACTGCATCGTAATCTTTTACCAGGTTTTTAGCGAAGTGTTTTAAACCGCAGTCGGATTTAAGTACCTGTTCAATCCAATTTTTTAGCATCCCATCTTGCTTTTCAATAAACAGTTTCTTAAATCCCTTTACTAACTTCTCCGCTTGCCGTATCTGTGGGCATTTCTCGAGTAGTAACTTTAAAAAAACCTTATCATCATCTTTTTTAAGTTCATCAGCTTCCAGGTACAACATATGTGATAACCTTGTCGGAGACCATGTTTTTACAAGTATTGGACTTGCCGGTCCTGGCTTACGGTAAGGTTGCTTTGCGTAAATTTCCTTCATGTTACAGCAAAACTGCGTATACTTACCATTAAAACCCATTGCAGTAATTGTTCTATGCAATTCTCTGTAAGTTTTACCTCTATTGTCCTGCTGTGATAAAAAGTCAATAAAGGCATCTAGATTAGTTGTGGAGCGAGACTGTCTTTTAACAAGCTGCTGCATCGTTGTGTATCTTTTCACGGTTGCTCGTGTTAACTGCACATTCCTGGCAATCTTTCTTATAGAAATACCCTTACTGTATAAATCCTTAACTATATCAAATTTATGCTGCTTGTCAATACTAATATGAGCGGTGGTAGAAATACGTTCTGTTGTGTTCTGAAGCAATGATTCACTGTTAACAAGATCAGAAGTTTCCGCCGCTGTATCATTGTAAAGAGTAAATATCTCCCTAAGTTCTTTTCCCTTTGACTGCAGCATCCTTTTGGTTGCATCTGCAAGGTTCATAAGTAAATGAAATCGGTCTGCGACCTGAATGGCGTTGGGAGCCCCAGCTTTGACACCCAACGCATAGGGACCATATCTATCCCTGGAAACAATCCTTATCTCAGGATGTCCTTTAAGCCACTCTGTTAAAGTGCCTGACTCGCGGTCTGGTAAAAGATCTACAACTTCTTTTCTCTCCAAGTCAACGATAACAGTCCCGTATGTCTTCCCCTTTTTGAATGCCCAATCGTCTATCCCAATTACTCCGGAAGTGATTATTTTGGATTGAACTTCAAGTCGTTTTATCAACCTTAATATTGTAGAGGGGCTAACAGGTATTCCAACGGACCGGCTAGTGGCAGATCCTGTATTTCCACCAAGCTCAATACCCATTCGCACCAGAAGATCATTTGAGCGAATCATCCTTCTGCAATAAGGTTTGATTTGATAATCAAATCGCTCAGTAAACACTTTCCTGGGGCATTCGGTGTTATCACAGAAATATTTTCTAGCTTTAAGTTTAACCTTTGACAAATGACCGGATATAGGCAGATCTAAAAGCGTTCTGCAATACCTGCTATGAATTTTACCGCTCTTCCTGTTGCAAACCGGGCAAACTGAATACCCTTGATATGCAGAGGTATCAATGTATATTACTCCTGATTCTGCATAGATTGAATCCGCGCGAAGCTGCACATTTGCAGGAAGTATAAATTGTGCGATCATAGTAAATAGTATACTATAAAATTACACATATAATATATATTTTTGTTAGCATTAAAGAAAATTATAGTGGGAAAAACAGTATTGAAGATTCAGCGGGCGACGCCTGGAGATATAAAGAAAATTTTGACGAAGAATGAGGCATACACATTGGGCATCAGATTGCATCTTGTTTATCTGGTGGCATTAGGGCATTCAAGTAGAAAATTATCAGAACTCCATAATATAAGCTTCAAGCAGATAACCAATTGGGTGCATCGTTTTGAAAATAATGGCATTGAGGGGCTAAAAGACAAGAAAGGGCGAG
>DASYHR010000635.1:0-1901 GCA_035998385.1 Dyadobacter sp.
AGATGATATTTTCACCGTTCAGCTTTTTTGTCAGTTCTGCTACGATTTTGTTGTACCGGAGCGGATATAAATTATGTTCGTAAAAACCGGTCTTGCCGGAAGCATATACACCTGACAACGGTGCGGCTTCTCCAAAATCGACCTTAATAGCGGCTACCCCAAGTTTGAGCAATCCGGCGATTTTTTCTTCATACCACTGAATCGTATTCTTGTTTGAAAAATCAAGTATGGCATCTTCATACGGGGTAGTTCCGTTTGCATTCTTTACAGCCAAACCCTTTTCTACGATTTCCGGATAAAGGACATTTTTCGGTACAAAATACGGCAGTTGCCATAGTGAAGTTCTGAAACCCTGTGCTTTCAGATCCCTGATCATTTTCTCAGGGTCTTTGAAACGGCTTGGCGCAAAGCGGTAATCGCAACGCCAGTCCGTTTCGAACCAGCCTGTATCAAAGTGAATGACATCCGATGGAATACGGTTCTGACGTAATTTTGCAGCTACATTACGGCCGTCTTCCTCCGAAAAATAGGTAATTCGACTCATCCACAAGCCAAACGACCAAAGCGGGGGCATGGGAGCTTTCCCGGTCAAATCCGTGTAGGCTTCGAGGATATCTTTGGGCTCCCCCAGAAATATAAAAAGATCGAGATTTTCATCTCCGATCTGCATCGCGTTGGACTCTCCGTAAGTAGCGCCAAAATCACAGGTGACGGGTGAAGTCGTATGCATGAACATACCATATCCCCGAGAGCTCAGATAAAACGGAATAGGTTTATACATGGTTTGGGTTTCCACGCCGTTCGGGTCGTGTGTCCAGAGCACGACTTTTTGCCCGTTTTTGTCAAGCTCTGTAAATGACTCTCCGCATCCGAAAATCTTCTCATCCGGCGACATGGAGAACACAGCAGCTAAACTTCGCGAGTAATCCGAAGCCCTGCGCACGAACGAAAACGGCAACGTAGGCGTGTAGGATGATCGTCCGTCCTGGTTGCTTCTTGTCTGGGTCAGTATCTTCCCCTGTTTATCTTTCACGAGAATTTTCCAGGGGTTCTCATAAATCGTTACAGATCCGTGTTCTCCTGTATACATGTGACCGCCTGAAATGCGGCTGTATTTCCAGGATTTATCAATCGTTGGCTCGGTTACCAGCATCAGCGATGTTTCAGCTGCGGGCTGCTGCGCACTTGTGTTGGCGCGGATCCGGACTGTACGATCCGATGTAAACTCAACCGAAAAAGGCAGAACTGGATCCTGCGCATACTCAATCGCCGGAAATTCATTACTGTATGAGCGTTTATAGCTCAGCATGGAATTGTCGAAATTATGGGCTGAAAACGGCTCGTGTCTCCTCCACTTGATTTTGCCGGTTCCGGTTTGCGGATCAAAAGACGCCAGACTGTCAGCAAAAAAAATAGTATTTGAAAAATCCCGGAAATCTCCGCTGATATCTACCGGTTCATTCACCAGTTTGCTATGCTGCCCCTGCACGGTAAGCCCGATAGCGGTAACCATAAATGGAAGAATCAGCTTAAAGGCAGAATGTATACTTTTGTACATAATTATGTGTTTCTACAATAAAGCTCTTAAAATCAGTGAGCTATAATTTTCTTTACCACAGGCTCCCCTTTCGCTGTGGTCAGTCGGATCAGATAAATTCCGGTTTTCAGATCAGGCGTAAGGATTATTTCACGCTGTGCTTTTTGTATTGGTTTACTCAGCATTTCCCTACCGGAATTGTCTGAGATCGCTATAGAATCGAAAGACGTGTTGCCCCACCTGACCGTGATACTATCCCAACTCGGATTTGGAAATACTTTTATTTCAGAATCAGAACCAGACTCAGCACCCATGATTTGACCACCGCCTTTTAATTGAAAAGACGTTACAGACATAGCAGGTA
>DASYHR010000754.1:0-5120 GCA_035998385.1 Dyadobacter sp.
CCCGCTGCATTTGCAGGTAATTCTGTTCGCTTAGTAAGGTGCCCGCAGTTCCGCGGATTTTCTGCGGTAACGAACCCCAGCTTTTTCCGTCTTCGGCATTCTCCCGATAGTATTTTTCGACAATGTCCGTCAATACTTCCTCCCCCTCCTGGCCTATTCGTGCCAAAAGTCTGTCTACCGCGCCGTCCAGCTGCTCACTATCCAGTTGTGTTTCAAATCCAAACGGAATGCCCAGTTCATCGGTGAAACTGCTGATGAGTCGCTGGGTAAATTTATCGATCGTCATGACGGAAAAGTCCGAATAACGATGCAGTATCTGCCTGAAAACCATGTGAGCACGTCCGGCAATCAGCTCACAGCCCTGCGCAAACAATATATCATCATGTGCTGTATCAGGATAAAGCTCAGTAACAACATCCCTTAACATCGGCGGTAACTGCGCCTCCGGCGTGTAGGCGCCGAAGGTTCTCAGCATCAGTAATATCCGGTCCTTCATTTCATTGGCAGCAGCATTCGTGAACGTTACTGCCAGAATTTGTCTGAAATAAGTATCTGAATTGGAATGCAGGGCAAGCTTAATGTACTCTTTGGTAAGCGTATATGTTTTTCCGGAACCGGCAGATGAACTGTATACTTTAAACACGTGCTGTCAATTATTTGTTTTCAGGGCTAATTTAAGCAAAAAGAGCAGGCTCCCGCCTGCTCTTTCTCAATTTACTTATGTCGTGGTAAGCGCTCTTATAAGTTAAACCTTACTCCTCCTGATATATTCGGACTCAGATAAAATGGTCTTGGAAGAAGCTCAGAGTATAACCCGCCTTCCAGAAATACTGATATTCTGTTATCAGGAATAAAATATTCAAAACCACCCAAAGCAGAGGCTCCCAATGAAATAGGCCGCTCTTTGTCTCCCGGCGACGGCAAATTTTGCTTGTTGTCAGGATAGTAGTTTCTGCTATTGAATTGCGCTCCTAATCCGTAGTACACATGTACTGCTTCAGAGTTGAACAATGGTGTATGCCACAGGTAATGTGCCTGCACCGACAATCCCGTATTTTTGTATCTGCCTCGTCTGTAATCTCGGTCATTGGCCAGAATTCCGCCGTATGTGCCTATTGTGATATCAAAGGCATTGATGTTGTTGAAGTATTTACGGATGTTGATACCCGTAGGTTCACCAAGCTTAAACCCTACAGCCCAATTGTCGTATTGTGCCTGGGCGAAGCCAAAGCAGAGCGTACAGATAACGGTTAGTGCCAGTTTCTTCATTGTATTTATGTTTGTTGTATATTAAAAAGTGTTCTATTGGTTAACGTTTACATGGTTTTGCTCGTATACTTTCAAAGAGCCGATCAATGCCTCATTTTCCTCTTTGGTACCGACCGTTATACGCAGACAACCATCACAAAGATGCACACGCGAACGGTCACGTACGATGATAGTTTCTTTCAGCAGGTAATCCATTACTGACCGGGCATCATCAAACTGAACCAAAAGGAAATTAGCATCAGATGGAAATACTTTATTCACCAACGATAAATTTTCCAGCATGGTACGTAGCGACGTTCTTTCTTGCAGAATTTCTTTCACCATCTCCTGCATTTTATCTACCGCTTCCAGCCCTGCCAATAATGCCGCCTGAGCCGGTTGACTGATGTTATAGGGAGATTTTATTTTGTTCAAAATACGGGTAAGTTCGGGTGAAGCAAAACACATGCCTGCACGCAGACCTGCCAATCCCCATGATTTTGAAAAAGTTTGTAAGACGACCAGGTTCGGGAAATCGGCAAGCCGGGGAATCCAGGAAGGTTTGTCCGTAAAATCAATATACGCCTCGTCGACAACGACCAACCCTGAAAAGTTTTCCAATATAGTTTCAATGGCATCATCTCCCACTACATTCCCTGTAGGGTTATTCGGCGAGCATATCCAGATGATTTTTGTTTCAGGCGTAATGGCAGCCAATACTGCTTGTACATCAATCTGATAATCAGTAGTTAACGAAACCTTGTCTATATGTACATCATGAATTGACGCACTTACTTCGTACATGCCGTAGGTAGGCGGCATAATGATTACCCTGTCCTGCGATGGCGTACACGTAGCTCTGATCAACAGATCGATCGGTTCGTCACTTCCGTTTCCAAGGAAAATCTGTTTGACATCAATATCCTTGATAGGTGCCAGCTTCTTTTTGATTTCAGACTGATACGGATCGGGATACCTGTTAAAATCCTGGGTCGTAACCGATCCGTAAGGATTCTCATTCGCATCCAAAAAAATACCTACGTGACCTGTATACTCATCTCTTGCTGATGAATAAGGAGCCAGATTAAGGATATGCGGCCTTAATATTTTATTTAAATCAAAAGAAGTATTCATCGATTCTAATCTTGCCATTTGAGATTGGCTTTGTTATTTATTTTGATTATCCTGCTCTGAAAAGCCGGCTATCAAACTGAAAAGGTTCTATATCAATCACTTTGACTTCTTCAGCATCCGGATGAGCGGGATTAATCAGGTAATTCGATTCGTTCTTAACTACGACCGAAGGAACCTGAAGTAACAGTGATCTTTTTTCATTGATCCATTTATCTCCTGTTTCCCGTGTCCATTGCGGTTCCAGTTGCCAATTGGTGCCTACTTCGATGCCCTGTGTATATTTCAATGAGTCAGGAACATAGAGTATCACTACTACGTAATCGGGAGGCGGAGTCGGCTTTTGCCAGTGCACGAGCACTTCAAGCATTGCCAGTGACCTTCTTGAACAAGTGTATAACATGGCGTTGCGTGGAGAATTCCACCTGCCACCATAATAGTACGCCCCCATTCCACTCAGATCCTTTTGATATTCTGATCTCGTAATTCTGAATAATTCCATGAACGATAAGCTGATCCGGATTTAAGTTGAAAAAAGCTCAGGCAAATATGCCGTGCTCTATACGCCCCAGCTCCGTTTTGACCAGTTCTATGCCTGCATGCGTTCGTAGAAAATGAAGTGGCTTTTCGTTACTCAAAGCAATGATTCTGCTATTGAGCCATTCGAGCAGATACTCTTTTCCTAAAACTCTTGTTCCTACCGACATCACATCAGCCAATGCTATCAAATGATCCGAAACTACATTACTAAGTAAATCCGTATCTTCATAACGAAGCAAATTACGCGGCGTTACGGGCAAAAGCGCAATCAGCTCCTTTACGTCCAAGCCAGCAGAATCAGCCAGATGCTGAATGGCTGCCTTGGGAACTCCGTTTTCAGCCAGGAATGCAAGATCAAAATTGTCTTTTACGGTATGTTTCAAAACCCCGTAACCTCCTAACCTTTCGTTAACCATTATTGCTGTCATATGCTCTACATTTTAGAATCTGGAAATATGTCTTCAAATATACGACATTTTTCCATAACTCTTCTTTTACAGCAAACTTTGTAAGCGAATATGGACTGCACGTTTGTGGGCATCAAGTGATTCGGCTTCTGCCATGGCTTCTACAGTCGGACCAATCGCCTTAATTCCCTCAACAGTAATATGCTGAACAGTAATTTTTTTGACAAAACTATCCACGGAAACGCCACTGTACGCTCTTGCATAGCCGTTGGTTGGCAATGTATGGTTGGTTCCGGAGGCATAGTCGCCACAGGATTCCGGCGTGTAATTCCCAAGAAAAATGGATCCGGCATTGATTACCTTCTCTGAAACTTCTTCTGCATTTTCAACGCTCAATATCAAATGTTCCGCTGCATATTCGTTCAGCATATCAAGTGCTTCCTCCTGTGATCCTACAAGAATAGCCTTACTATTGGCGATGGACTGTGCTGCAAGTTCCTTCCGGGGAAGTTTATCCAGCTGGGACGATAAAGTAAGATTCACTGAGGAAAGGAATTTTTTACTCGTCGAAACCAATAGCACCTGACTGTCAGCACCATGCTCGGCCTGCGAAAGTAAATCGGCAGCTACAAATGCAGGAACTGCAGAATCATCGGCATATACCGCTACTTCTGACGGTCCGGCAGGCATATCAATAGCGACACCCTCCTTGCTCACCAACATTTTTGCAGAAGTGACATATTGGTTACCAGGACCAAATATTTTGTAGACTTTCGGAACACTTTCCGTTCCGTAAGCCATGGCTGCTATAGCCTGAGCTCCGCCAATACGAAAAGCTTTTGTAACACCCACCAGCTGTGCCGCATACAGAATAGCCGGATGGTTTGAAGGGGTACAAAGGACGATTTCTTTACAACCGGCCAGTTGCGCCGGAATACCCAGCATCAGAACGGTACTGAATAAAGGTGCGGTTCCACCAGGAATGTAAATCCCAACCTTCTCGATACCAACGCTTTTACGCCAGCAGGTTACGCCTGGCATCGTTTCAATTTTCTCGGGCTGTTGTACCTGAGCTTTATGAAAGGTATAAATATTCTGATAGGCCTGTTTGATTGCCGCCTTCAATGTATCGTCAAGCAAACGCGCTGCCTGTTCTATTTCAGCCTCATCGAAGGCCAGTTGAGAAAGCTCGGTATTGTCAAATCTGCGGGCAAGTTCACGCAAACCTTCATCCCCCTGTGTCCTGACCTGCTCAAGGATAGGTAATACTTTTTGTTCTATAACACTTGAATCCTGTACAGGCCGTGCCAGCAAAGAAGCCCATTCGGACCTGTCAGGAAATGCAATAATATTCATAATTGGAGATCATTGTACGGCTGATAGCCGACAGTCGTTTAAAGAATCATCTTTTCGATTGGAATCACAAGGATACCCTCAGCACCAGCCTGTCTGATTTTCTCAATGTTTTCCCAGAATTCGTTCTCGTTAATTACCGAATGTAAAGAACACCAGCCTTCAGTTGCCAAAGGTAAAATAGTCGGAGAACGCATCCCCGGCAGGTATTTAATAATTTCTTCAACAGCATTGGTCGGACAGTTTAACAAAATATACTTGTTGTTTTTTGCAACCTGTACCGACTTGATACGGAACAACAACTGATCCAAAAGCTCCTTTTGTCCTTCAGACAAATGTTTGCTTGCAATCATTACTGCTTCAGATCTGAAAATCGTTTCTACTTCTTTGAGACCGTTGCTTAGCAAAGTGCTTCCTGAACTCACTATATCACATACTGCA
>DASYHR010000946.1:0-8191 GCA_035998385.1 Dyadobacter sp.
TTCAGGAATGGAGTTAAAAAATAATTCCCACAAAAATAACAGCATAACCATGTTCACTGCATATTTTATGGGAATAAGTATCACCGTCAAATCCGGATTCAATTCGTCAGCCGGCATGTAATGCCTCCATCTTCGCCAGGGTTTTACTCATATCAATGCCTTTACCTAAAACTCCTTTAAACAAATCACCTTTTTTTTCAACCCTTTTGATCATATTTTGAATGGTAAAATCGCCGATCTGCAGGCCATGCTTTACTTCTTTCCATTCCAAAGGAGCAGAAACTGTAGCCCCGGGTTTAGGTCTTGCGCTATATGCAGAAGCCAGGGTTTGCCCCTCCCTGTTTTGCAGATAATCAACATAAATCTGATTCTTTTTACGCTTGCTCAATGAGCGCTCAAGTGTGGTCGTTTTGGGAAGTCGTTCCGTTACCATACTGGCGAGAATATGCGCAAAGTCCCTGCTTTCGTCGTAAGTATGTTTCTTGTTGAACGGAATGTAAACATGTAAGCCGCTTGATCCGGAGGTTTTGCAGAAGCCCTTCATGCCGGTTTCATCCATAATCTCCTTGATCACCAGCGCCACATCGATCACTTCCTCAAATGTGTTCTTTGATGACGGATCAATATCCATCACGATATAATCCGGTCGATCCAGTTTGTTGATTGTAGAGTTCCACGGATTCATTTCAATACATCCCAGGTTTGCAATAAAAAGCAAACTTTCCAGATCATTACACACCAGGTAGTTAATCATTTTGTCTGTTGACTCTGAGTGGATTTCCTTTTTTGTGACCCAATCCGGTGCGCTGTCGCCTGCATCTTTATGAAAAAACCCTTTATCCTTGATCCCATTCGGATGGCGTAATAATGACAATGGTCTGTTTTTCAGGTACGGAAGAATATACGGAACTATCTGACTATAGTAATCCAGTAATTCTCCTTTGGTAATTCCTTCATCAGGCCAGTACAATTTATCCAGATTCGTAAGTTCAGCTTCCTTTTTCATAGATCAGGATTTACGGTGTTTTTCGATATCGTATTTCTTATCTACTGCGTATTCATCCTTGTGTTTGATGAGCAACCAATTGTCACCTTCCTGCTTGAATTTCACCAACACAAATCCTCCTTCAATCTTTTTCCCTTTTAGAAAAAGTTTCAATTCTCCTTTTTTCAACGCTGCCAGCGCCTGTTTCTCAGTCAATTTTTCAAGGTCTTCGTCCACCGGAAAAAATTGTCCGTGATCCCACACTTCTACCTCACCGGCCCCATAGTTCCCTTTTGGAATCGTACCCGCGAAATCAATATAACTTACCGGATGATCTTCCACCATCACCGCCAGACGTTTATCGTCAGGATTCATGGAAGGCCCTTTTGGCACCGCCCAACTTTTGAGCACGCCTCCGAGTTCCAGCCTGAAATCATAATGCAGGTGTGTGGCATCGTGACGCTGCACGACAAACCTAAACTGATTATCTTTATCAGCTTTTCCCTTCGGTTCGGGCGTATCATCGAAATCTCTCTTTTTATTGTAAGTTGTGAGTGCCATCAGGAAGCTTTTCGTTTGGATGAGTTAAGACTTTCTTTCAACTGTGCCATCAGATCGCGGCTTTTTGAGTGAACTACTTCCATTTTGGGAGCAGCCACTTTTTTACCTCTCGCTTTGGTCATGATCAGTTTCAGCAGCTTCTCGTTGTAAGTATCTTTGTAGCGCGCGATATCGAAGTCAGAAGTGAGTGATTCGATCAGCTGTACTGCCATATTCATTTCGGCAGATTTGATTTTAACACTTGGGATGTTGAGATCATCCGTATCACGGATTTCTTCCTGGAACCGTATTTTATTCAGTATGAGCAGATCATCCTGCGGTTTGATCAAAACCAGACTTTCCCGGTTGCGCAGTACGTAAGTTCCCAAACCTACTTTGCCGGTCTTTTTAAGGGCATCCCTCAACAAGGCATAAGGTTTACCGCCGGATTTTTCAGGTTGAAGATAATAAGGTGTTTCGTAGTAAATGCTGTCGATTTCCTTCTCATCCACGAACTCTGCTATTTCAATAAGTTTGGATTTTTCCGGACTCGCCTTCTCGAAATCAGCGTCTTCCAGCACCACATATTTGTCGTCTATTTTGTAGCCTTTGACAATATTTTCCCACTTCACTTCCTTGCCTGTACTGGCGTTGACACGCTGAAATTTGATATTGGCATTGTCTTTCTTGTCCAGCATATCCAGATCCAGTTCGCTTGCCTGAACTGCGCTGAAAAGTTTGACGGGAATATTAACGAGGCCAAAACCAATAGCCCCCGACCATATCGCTCTCATATTTTCACCAATTTGTGTGTATAAAAATAATGAGTACGGAGCTTAAAAATCTGTGCCTCGCCTTGTTAGGTTGCTTTTACTGTAATGGTTTTTTTGCCACCGATGCACCCACGAACACCGATTTAAATGGTAAACTGATTTAAAACAGCATTCGTGAAAATTCGTGTATCTGTGGCTCAATATCACCCAGACAAATCATTTTCACTGCCCCAACCAGACTTTGAAAGCACTCATTCTTTCCCGGCTGATCAGGATATCATTGTCGGTGCTGTTTTCTAAGTTGATTTTCAGCCGGCTATTTGAATAGGTGAACACCTCTTTAATAGCGGCGATAGCGCTGATGTATTTTCTATTAAGGCGAAAAAAAGTTTCCGGATCTACCATATCTTCGACCTCATCAAGCGTATAATCTATAATAAATTTTTTCCCTGATCGTGTCTGTAGAAGCGTGACCTTATCTTCACTGTAAAAAAACGCTATTTCCTGAACATCTACGGTCTGGATGCGCTCACCCAATTTCACCAGAAAGCGGTTCTTGTAGCTTTTCGTATTCTGAGTAAGCATCAGTCTGATCTGCTCCATACTTACAGCAGGCTCTTTTCTTCCATTGCGGAATTTCATCAGGGCGGCTTCCAACTCCGCAGGATCAACCGGTTTTAACAAATAATCAATACTATTCAACTTAAAAGCGCGAATCGCATACTGATCGAAAGCGGTACAAAAAATAATCGGCGACTTTACTTTTATATGTTCGTAAATATCAAAACTGATCCCGTCCGCCAACTGTATATCCAGGAAGATAAGATCCGGTTCCGGGTTATTTTCCAGCCATTGAACAGATGCCGTAATCGTGTCCAGGTTTCCGAATATCTGCGCTTCCGGGATATATTCCCTAATGAGTTTCACAAGCCGTTTAGCAGCCAGGTTTTCGTCTTCTATAATGAGAATTCTCATAATCCGTTTAATTTCAAAATCGGCAATTCTACTTCAAAATAGCCATCTGCATCTTTTATAGTCATATTTTCCGAGCTTAGTAAGGCATAACGTTTTTCAATATTAGCCAGACCGATACCAGCCGATTCTTCATTGACGCTTTTTTTCGGCTGAAGGTTATTCCTGACAATGAGATGACCGTTGTTTAACAAAATAGCAATTGCTAGTGGCTTGGCTCTGGAAGCTTCATTGTGTTTAATGGCGTTTTCCAGCAACAACTGCAATGAGAGCGGGGGCAAAAATCCCGGCGTATCTTTCTCAATACTGATGCTGTATTGTAGCCCGTCCTCAAACCTGATTTTCTGCAAGGCCAGGTAATTTTCAGCAAACTCCACCTCTTTCTGTAGCAGCACCAATTCTTCCTGCTGTACATCCAAAACATAACGGTAAATCTTCGAGAGCTGCCGGATAAATACTGCTGCGGTATCGGGATTATCGTATACGAGGTCACTTAATACATTCAGCGAATTGAATAGGAAATGAGGATTGAGTTGATCCTTCAATGACTGATATTGCTGCGCAAATTGCTCTGTTTTAAGTTGTTCTGCCTCAATAGCCGCTTTTCGCCATTGCAACAGGAATGACCGGCTAATCAAAACAGCTGTCACAAAAAATGCAATAAGCATCGGCTGTTTGGTATCACCTACAAGCTCTCTCCACGGAATATTTTGCCAGGTAAAAAACTTCCTTACAAGTGCATAAATCAGTATCAGCACATAACTTATCAGAAATGAATACGCCATGTAGGACACCGACTGCAGCATCAGTCTTTTCACCGGATGATGTATCCAGGGCATTTTGCTGTTGAAAAACCGTTCGGTAATATATCCGCCATAACTTAGCCCAACTGACAACAGAAAGGTAATGATCAGATTATATCCTACTTTTTCCAATCCCTCTGCATCCGCATAATACCTGGCTGGCGTGAAAAGCGCAGTAATCCCGAGCGCTATGAGCAGATTGATACCAAAAAAGCCGGGTGAGAAATTCCAGAATTTGTTGTTATCCGTAATACTGGTGTTGGAACAGGACATCGACATTCATTTTAAAACGGTAACTGCACCTGGTAAATGTACTCAATATATCAGCAATGGTGAGTGTCTATTTGCACTTACCCAGCACACTTTTGGCCATTGGTTTACCCCATGTAGGCAGCATATCGGCAATGCGTGTCGCCTCATCCTGGCTATCGAATATAGCCTGGCTCTGCCTCGCTAGCCCACAGGCTTTTTCCGGACCATTTCCGAAAAACTGCGCCATCCCCAATTCCATTTGTGCAAGCATCGCCAAAGCCCTTGGATTTTTGCCATCAATGGCCAACGCCTTTCCATAGGTTGCCATGATCGGGCCCGATAAACTTTGCCCTCTGTTCGCCGCATCTGCGTTTAGTTTTGCCATCAATACAAATCCCTGCAGGGCTACAATCTCCGAATTACCAGGCGAAACAGCTTCAGCGGCTTTCAGTAATTCATCTGCTTTTGACAATACTTCATCTTTTTTATCCAAACCCAATGACTGATTGAACCCCTGAAATATATGAGCCAGTGCGCCATAATAAAGTGGTTGCCACTCTTTGGTATTCACAGCTGCAATGCGCGCAAAAGCATTGGCGGACTGCTGCAAGGCACCGAGTGAATCGGTACTGATCACCTTTGCGATTTCTTTCTTCATTGCTTTTTGATAAGCAAAATCCTGAGCAAAAGATGTGGTGCCAGCGAAAACAAAAATGGCGAGAAGAATAAATAGCTTTTTCATGTTAGTTATAGAATTAAGTGCTTGAAAACGATTGAATTACAAGTTGTTGAGTTGATTGGCCGTCTTGTCTTTTGAAAGTGTGATAAACAAAGCCACCACAGCAAACCGCTTGGCACCCTGCCCCACAGGCTGACTCACAAATGAACCGCTCTCATCCCGCGTGGCAGCATATTGATATCCAAATACATTATCGCGACCGAGTACATTCGAACAAGCTACATGCAGAATCACATTAGGTTTAGGAAGGTAACTCCAGCTCAGACTCAGATTACTGTACATACTGGTTTTATGTTGCATTTCACCCTGCTCATTCGGGTTGGTATAGGTGTAGCCGCTGTTCCACGACCATGAACTTCCCAGCTGAGATTTCACCCTTCCTACGAAGTGTTTTACTACCACCGAACCGTTGTGTTTTGGAGCGAACGAAGGCTGAACCCGGGTTTCATAATTAGCAAATCGGCGGCGACTGTTTACAAAACTATATGTAATCCAGAAATCCGTTTTCTTCACAGTTTGCCTGTCGCGGTAGAAAAAATCAAAACCTCTCGCATACCCGGAGCCTTGCTGACCAATACTTTCCGGAGCCGACGCTACACCTGTATACGTAACCAGATTCTCATACGTTTTGTAAAAAGTTTCGGCGCGTAAGGTCCTGTTATTATTAGCAAAGAAGTAATTTAATATGTAATGATCGGAACCGGCGTTTTTCAAGTTGTTGTCGAGTAACCTCAATTTTTCTTCAGGAAGTTGTTTGAATTTTCCAGCGGCAAATGAAACCTGCCCTTCATTCAGTTTATAGGCAACCGAGAAACGTGGTGTTACCCAAAGCTGCTTCGCCAACATGCTATATCCCGTACGGAGGCCCGCCACAGCCATAACATTATTATTGAAATAGTAACTGGTCTCTATGAAGTGATTAAACTGATGATCAGCCATGTCTCTCTTCTTTCCGTCATTTGGCAGTGCTTCGGAATAACTTTTACTAAAGTATTCCAGACCGTTTTTCAGAGAAAACTGAGGATTAAAATCTTTGATCGCGACCAACTTCCCGTGTAAAACCTGATTTACCTGACGAACCGGTACATAATCCAGATTAAACCTATCGCGATTGAATGAAGAGGCCAGCCCACCTGTGAAAAACCAATCATGCTTACCGGCTTGTCTGAAGGAAATATTACCGTACGAGTACTGATTTTTTATCCCGACTCTCCTACCTCTACCCTGCTCGCCTGGTATTTTTTGCCAGATGGTCATATTGTTCCCTTCGGTATGAAAATAGGCCTTTACAAATCCTGCCTTTCCCCATTTCTGTTTGAGCGCAATTTCTGTATCCCAGTTTTCGGGCGCTTTTTCCCAGTCAAAGTCTTGCTTTACGATACTTTGATAAGGCGCAAGATTGACGTAGTTGGCAGAAGCCGTCAGCGCATTTCGTTTGCCGACCAGCGTGTGTGTATAACCACCTCCCACCGACAATATGCTCAAATCCCCCTGATTTCGTAGCGGCATATCCAGCGAGTTAAGCGCGAGTGTGGAAGAAAGCGCCTGCCCGAATTCCGCTGAATATCCGCCTGTGCTGAAAAATGAACCTTTGAAAAGGTTGGGGCTGAAACGGGTGCGCGTGGGCACATTGGAAGCTGCCGTTCCAAAGGCATTGCCTACCTGCATACCATCCATGTAGATGGAGGTTTCCGAGGCATCGCCGCCGCGGACAAACAAACGCCCGTCGTTGCCCACCGTAGATGTTCCAGGCAAAGTCTGAAACGCTCCTGTAATATCGCCCATGGCGCCCGACGTCGTAAGAATGTCAATCGGTTTCAACACCACAGATTTTTTCTCGTCACCAGCCTCCATGGCTCCGGCGGTGATTGTCACCGCTTTCAGTAAATTAATTGTCTCCTGTAACGTGGCTTTAAAATTGACAGCAGCTCCCTGCAAATCCACACTTTCTTCCGCATGCTTGTACCCGATTGCCTGAATAACCAGGATTTGCTTTCCTGTTTCATCAGAAATGAAAGAAAACTGACCATCAGCGTCAGAGGAAGCACCGTCATAAGTGCCTTTGAGATATACATTTGCGCCGGGGATTGCTACACCTTTGGAGTCAGCAACCTTGCCTGACAGGCGTGTCTGCGCCCAGCCGGCAAAGGTGAGTATTGTCAGGAATAAAGTAAAAATTGCTTTCATCGCAGTCTGTCATTTGTTGAGTCAAAATTGAACAGAACCATACAGACCGGCAATTGAACCTTACCGAAGTGAAGAATTGCATGGATGAACTGCGGAAATTAGCGATAAGTACATGTGGAAGGTCTCAGTATTTGTAGACACTACCGGTACATTTTCATTTCGGATGTTTCCATACCCTCAAAATGAGAAAATTAAATCATCAATAAATACCATTTTCCCAGGTATACAAAAAATCCAAAACTTTTTTTTACAAATATTTTAAATCACTTTTAATCAATGTTTTAAATGCATATTTTTAGGTAATAAAACACATCTGAACATAGAATAAGAAGATTATACGTTGAGCTGGATTTAATCGGCTGGCATATTTATTTTTAAATCGGTATCAAACAACAATTCTCAACCGACTGACATTTTAAATAACTAACGATATGATAGCTTCATTAGAGAACAACGCGACAATTACATTGAAACCAGGTGCAGTTTTAACGGTTACTGGCGCCAACAGCGAAAACGATGCTAAAAAAGAAGTAGCTGATTTCCTTAAATCAAGCGACAGAACTGATCTTGGTTATTTCCTCATTTCAAAAGACTATGTCTTATTGTATTTGAAGTCAGGAAGTTCATTGCATGGAATTGCTTAGAAAAGTAGTTAATTCAAGAACAAAAAAGATATGTTACAAGCAGGTACGTTCAAATTATTAGGTCAAAAGTTCATCAACATCATCATTCACAAACAAGACGTTGTAAAGGTTGCTCCGATCAAAAGAGGCCGGGGTTCAATTATTCACCTGAGAAACAAAGTTTTGTATACAGTAAGCGAGAGCCAGCAGGAGGTTCACGAAAAGCTCAACTTGCTTACTGCCTGATATTTCAATTAAGGTTCAAATGTTACGGTCCGGAAAATTTCCTGACCGTTTTTTTATGTTCAATCCGCTTC
>DASYHR010000048.1:0-2604 GCA_035998385.1 Dyadobacter sp.
CACGACTGTCACAGTGAGTGGACAATCGGGGTCGTATAACGAGTGTAGAGAAGCCGAATTGTCAGCTGGTAATGGCGCCATTACAGGCGATCCGAATGCATCCAACGGACAAACCCGGGGATCAGAAGGAGACAACAATCACTACGTCGACTACATGTTCAATGGTGTGCCCACTTCAGGCACTTATTACATGAAAGTGCGTTACTACTCCACCGGTGTGGCAACGGTGGGTGTGCAGGTAAACGGTGGCAGTACCCAAACAGTCAACCTTGCAAACAGCGGCTCATGGAATATCGTATGGACGGAGCATAGTGTTCCTGTGAACCTAATTTCAGGCAACAATACCATACGCATTATGGGAATCGGTGGCAATAGCTGCCGGCAAGACAGAGTGTGTATCAGTAATAATTCAAATGCACGCATGGGAATAAGCGAAACATTTGTAACGGCATCACCCCCAGGACTCCAGGAATCAGATTTGAATGGATTGCTTATCACTCCCAACCCGAACACCGGCACGTTTGAAGTCGCATTTTATCTTGAAGAAGGTAAGAAAGCCACGCTTTCGATTCTGGACGTAAAGGGAATTAGCTGGTCGCGGCAGCAAATATCTGGCAAAGGAAATCACAGGGAAAAGGTGGTTCTTACAGAAAACGCGATTGGTACATTCATTGTCCTGCTGCGAAAAGACAACGGAACAGAAACCAGAAGGACCATCGTAATCAGATAAATTTATAATGTGAAGGTTGAAAAAGGGTGATCAGACAACAAATGGTCACCCTTTTCATTGACCATCCACCGCCTAATGATAGCACGGTCAAATTTATAGGAGCAGAATTCCCCTGCCTTACTTCAAATATGAAACCATTAGTCTCCCCGCCCGCTCCGAGGCACCTTCTTTTCCTACCTTTCCCTGTAGTTCAGCATAATGTTTCAGCTGAATCTCCCGTTTTTCTCCTCCGGGCAGAATAGCCCTTAGCTCTTCACGAATCAGGTTTTCATTCAGTTCATCCTGAATCAATTCCCGTACTACTTCCTGATCCATGATCAGATTTACCAAAGAAATAAACCGAACGCGTATCAATCTTTTGGCGATCGAATAGGACAAAGCACTCGTTTTGTAGCAGACTACTTCCGGTATATTCAATAGTGCGGTTTCCAATGTGGCAGTGCCGGAAGTCACCAACGCGGCATCGGCCGTTGTGAGCAAATCATAAGTTGACTCGTATACGATCCGGGCTTTGCCGCCTGCCAGATATTGCTCATATAAAGAAGCGGGAAGATTCCTTACTCCCGCAATTACAAACTGATAGTCCGGAAAATGAGGCTGCACGGCAAGCATCACATTGAGCATGCCGATGATCTCCTGTTTGCGACTTCCCGGCAATAAGGCAATAACCGGTTTGTCAATATCCAATCCATTTTTAGTTCTGAAATCCGGATCAGGTTGAAAGGCCGCAATCGCGTCCATCAAAGGATTGCCGACATAATCAACTTCATAATTATACTTGCCGTAAAAATCAATTTCAAACGGAAATATGACAAACATCCGATCTACATTCTGCTTGATTTTCAGCGCTCTTTTCTGATTCCAGGCCCAAACTTTCGGGGATATATAGTAGAATACCTTCAGCCCTTTCGCCTTTGCAAAGGATGCTATGCGCAAATTGAAACCCGGATAGTCAATGAGAATAATAACATCAGGTTCGTAAGCCAGAATATCTTTTTTACATTTTTTCAGGAAGCCTGAGATTTTGTGCAGATTCATCGCCACTTCAAGAAAGCCCATGAACGCGGTATCCTTGTAGTGAGTTACCAGCTCCACACCTTCTGCCTGCATAAGATCACCGCCCCAGCCGCGAAAAACGGCATCCGGATCATTTTCCTTAATTCCCTTGAGCAAATTTGCTCCGTGCAAATCTCCGGAGCGTTCACCGGCAATGAGGTAGTATTTCATATGTTAGCGGTTAGCGACAAGCCTTTGGCTGATAGCTTTGGCTACACGTTAGCCTATAGCTATTAGCTTTTGCTACGCTTGGTTTGTAGTTGCTGTCAGCTATTGCTAC
The DNA here is from genome assembly GCA_035998385.1 of Dyadobacter sp. Classification (GTDB taxonomy): domain Bacteria; phylum Bacteroidota; class Bacteroidia; order Cytophagales; family Spirosomataceae; genus Dyadobacter. Next base: position 2,067 of record DASYHR010000048.1, read on the forward strand.
GCTTTGATTTGATAGCCGTTAGCTACTAGCCCTTAACTATTAGCTTTTGCTATGATTGACTTTTTGTAGCTATCAGCTGCCAGCACTTAGCTATTTGCCAGGCTTTAATTTATGATAGTTATTAGCCTCAATGTTTACTTCAGGCCATTCAGCTAATAGCTCAATCATTCTCCGTAATATTCCACGAAGTTTTTCGGAGTTTCGATTAGTTTAATATAATGTAGTTGGGCAAGTGGAGCTGCCTGGGCAATAGCGGGAGCCAAAATTTTCCAGATCTCCATCACAAATATCTCACAGGATGCCATTTTCCCGGCCATGAAATCTACATCCAGATTCAGATTTTTATGATCAACCTTATCTACTACTTTCTGCTTGATGATATCACCCAGTACTTTCAGGTCAATAACGAAACCCGTATCTGCATCAGGCTTTCCTTTTACCGTAACAATCAACTCAAAATTATGTCCGTGCCAGTTGTTGTTGGCACAAGGTCCAAATACTTCCTGGTTTTTTTCTTCAGACCACGCAGGATTAAATA
>DASYHR010000973.1:0-5945 GCA_035998385.1 Dyadobacter sp.
GCAAATCTGGACGCAGGGCGAAACCGAAGGTAGCTCCTGCTGGTTTCCTACCATTGATGCTCCGAATCAAAAGTTTACTCAGGATATTTATATCACTGTAGACAGCACGTATAAGACGCTCTCAAACGGATTATTGGTTGGGCAGGAGACAAAAAAAGACCTTCGTACCGACCACTGGAAACAAACACTTCCACATGCCCCTTATCTGGCCATGATGGCGATTGGTGAATTTGCTGTTGCCAAAGATATCATGCCAGGCGGCCTGGAACTCAGCTATTATGTGGAACCCAAATACGGCGCTGATGCCCATGCCATATTTGGCAGAACACCGGAGATGATCGGGTTTTTCTCGAATATTTTTGGAGTTGATTTTCCTTGGGAAAAGTATGCACAGGTTGCTGTTAGAGACTTTGTGGCCGGTGCCATGGAAAACACTTCGGCTACCACACACGAAGAGTCAGTACAGAATGACACTCGCTCACTGATCGATGGAAATTCGGATGCTGTAATCGCTCATGAGCTTGCTCACCAGTGGTTCGGTGACTACGTCACCTGCGAAGAATGGGGACAACTACCGTTAAACGAGTCTTTCGCTAACTACTCAGAATACCTCTGGAGTGAATACAACGATGGAAAAAACGAAGCGGACTGGCAGAACCTACAGGAAATGAAGCAATACTTCGGTGAAGCTGAAACGAAGCAGGAACCGATGATCAGGTACTTTTATAAGGATGCCGAAAATATGTTTGATAGCCACTCCTATGCAAAAGGTGGCCGTATCCTGCATATGTTACGCAAATACACAGGTGACGAAGCATTTTTTGCATCCCTGAAACACTACCTGCAATCACATGCATTCGGAACAGCAGAAATTGATGATTTGAGAGTTTCCTTCGAAAAGGTTACCGGGGAAGATCTCAACTGGTTTTTTGACCAATGGTTTCACAGACCAGGGCATCCTCAGCTGAAAGTGGAACAACAGTTTGCATCCAACAAAGTGGTATTGAAAATCAAACAGACTCAGGATACACTGGCTACTACTGTATACCGCTTGCCGATGAAGGTGGATGTGTGGGTGGCAGGCAAAAAGAGTCGTTATGATGTTGTGATTGATAAAGCAAATCAGACATTGGAATTCCCTGCAGCTAAAAAACCGGATCTTGTATTGATCGATGGTGAGTCGCAGTTGTTGGGTACGATTGAGCACGAAAAGCTGCGTCCGGAAATGGCTTTTCAATATACACATACAACTGACTTCCTCCCCAAATATGAAGCCTTATCAAGCCTTGAAGGAAAGCTGGCTGACACAACAGCCCGGGGAATTCTGATCAGAGCCATGAATGATCCTTTCTGGAAGCTTCGCCAGATGGCTATTTCCAACTTCTCGGAATATGAAGGAGAAGGATTTGTAACGGTGGAAAAAATTATTCAGGACAGGGCACGAATGGATCCGCACCCGCAGGTACGCTCAGAGGCCATCATTACCCTTGCTTCTTACGGAGATAACAATAGCGACAGTATTTACCGTCAGGCGCTGGAAGACAGTTCTTACCAGGTTGTATCCGTGGCATTGGAAAAGTATCTGATGGGCCAACCTTCCGACGCCGGTGAAATTGCAGTCCGCTTCGAGGATTCTCCTAACGATGCGATAGTTACATCGGTTGGAAATTATTACGCAGGACTCGCTGATCCTTCCCGCTACAACTGGTTTCTGGATAAAATGAAAAGAATGAAACCTTCGGATAAATACAACTTCCTTCAGGTTTTCGGCAAATACCTTATTAAATCAAAACAGGATGTACAACGTCAGAGTATCCCTATTCTGGAAAGTTTAGCACGTAACAACCCGGCCTATTTTGTTCGTTTCGGGGCATTTCAGGTACTGGGCTTATTGACGGATATTCAAGGCGTAAATTCGATCAGAAAGGACATCAGAGCGAAAGAAACAGAACCTAAGCTGAAAGAGATGTACGATCAGTTTGGTGAATTCTAATCAGACTTCATGAAATAGAAAACCCTGATTTCAATACGAGATCAGGGTTTTCTATTTTAGTCAGCTCGCTGTTTCAGGCAGGATCCAGATAATAATCAAGGTTTTCTTTGGTGATAATATCGAGCGGAAGAAACTTGATAGGTGGGATATCCTGGTTGAAGACGAGATGATTGGCCAGTTGATAAATCCCCCAATACCCCTGCCCTAACGGATTCTGATTTATCAAAAACTGAATCCGACCTTTTTCAAGAAATTCCAGATTCGGCCCCAGTAAATCATAACCTACCAGCTTCACGTCATCAATGTTCCTCTTTTCGAGATATGCCGCAACCTCAAAAGCCTTGGAATTGGTGACGTAAATCCCTTTCACAGCAGGATCAGCTGTCAATATTTCCTCCAAATGCGCCTCAATGTTGACATCAAAAGCATCAATATCCCTGCTGATTACATGGTATTGACTCACCTCTTTATTGTTCAGAAAATAATCCCGAAACCCTCGTTCTTTGGTAATAAGGTGCGCTGAATTGGGAATATCCTCGTTGATATGCAGCACGAGTAGTGCACAGGGATCGGGCAACCCGTAACTCAGTATTTTGGCAGCCAGCGAACCGCTACGGTATGAATCCTGACCGATGTAGCACAATGGGTTTACACTTTCGATCTGCGTGTTGAAAAGCACATATGGAATACTACGTGATTTCCATGTATCAAAAAATGGTAATACTTCCTTATAGAAAACAGGAGCAATCAATACCCCGTCCGGGTTCTCTTTTGTCGCCTCGTTGGCTTTTGTTAAAAACGATTGTACCACATGCGGGGTGAATACATACCGGCTGATATTGATACCATATTGCCTCAATTCCTTTTCTGCGCGTTCAATACCTGCAAGCGGCGCTTCCCAGTAACTATCTTCAGCTGCATCCGGAATCAGCACCGCAATGTGATAAGTCCTCTGTGATTTCAACGATTGAGCGATGCGGTTGGGCTCGTAGTTAAGTTCTTTGATAATCGCCAGAATTCTTTCCCGAACATCTTCTGCTACACGACCTCTGTTATGTAAAACTCGGTCCACTGTACCTTTCGACGTTCCTGCACGTTCTGCTATATCCTTGATCCGGATGATCTTATTTTTCACCTGAAAAGCGCTTTATGTTTGGGTTTGACAATCCCTTAATCATCAAAAATAGCATAATAAATACACAAGACTAATAGAGTAAGCTCCACGTAAAATTCAATCTCAAAGTATCTATATAAATATTTCCATCATTTATTATACAATAAAGTAAATTTTTACATAGCTTTCAAACTTAATTCAAGTATGTGCGTGTTCGAACACCAAACAAATATTCACATGCGTGCTCGAACACACAAGCTATGATAGTGAAATACACCTGTTAAAAACATTTGTGTTGTAAAAACTGAGTTTTGCCAAAGAATTTTTCAATCCTAAACAACCAACTCATCCTAAATTCTATGAAAAACAAATTTGCTTCGATTAGATATCGAATTGCAGCGATTTTATGCATTGCTGTATTTTGCCTGCAACCCGGATTATCCGGCGCGGCTCCGATGGAAAGATTTGTCTCGCTCGCAATTCCTGTAAAAGGAAGGGTTATTGATGGAAAAGGTGCAGCACTGGCCGGCGTAAATATTTTGATTCGCGGAACGAATGTAGGTACGCAAACCGATGCTGACGGGAATTTCACGATCACGTCCAATAGCGCGTCTGATGTATTGATTGCCAGTTTTATTGGTTTCAAAAGCCAGACTGTTGAGATTCAAAATCAGACTAACGTTACCATTACGCTGCTTGAGGATGTCTCGAGCCTGGATGAGGTAGTGGTGGTAGGCTACTCCAGCCGGTCCAAATCAGAACTGGTTAGTTCTGTATCGGTGATCAAAGGGTCGGAGTTACAAACAATCACCAGTAACAATACGGCTACCATGCTTCAGGGACGTGCAGCGGGTGTGGTTGTATCCAGCGCAAGTGGCGCCCCTGGAACGGCACCTGCTGTACGTATTCGGGGTACGGGTTCCATCACTGCAGGTGCGGAACCTTTGTATGTAATCGACGGGCTTATCGGCGGCACGGCCAATCCTACTGATATTGCATCTATCTCTATTCTGAAAGATGCCGCCGCAACCGGTCTTTACGGATCCAGGGCTTCGAACGGTGTGGTGGTCATTACTACAAAAAGCGGAAGAACCGGAAAAACAAAAGTTTCTTACTCCGGATCAGCTGGTGTAAGCAAGGTAATGAACGGGAATTTCGACGTCATGAATGGTCAGCAATTGTACGATTTCACTAACACAATGTACGAGAATGATTACAATACAAAACGGGCCAATTACATCACGCAGTTAAGCAGTACAACGCCAAATCCGACTGAAAGTCAGATTAATGCTTACCTGACAACCAACAATTTCCCTACAGCCTATGACGGCTACCGCTCGCGGTTTTTACCTGCCACGCCGGGAAATAACAATTGGCTTGATCAAACTTTCAGGACTGGCATCACAAACAATCATGCACTATCGCTATCCGGCGGAAACGAACGAACTAAGTTTTATCTGGGTGGAAATTACTATAACGAAGAGGGTATCATTCTTAACACCGGCTATGAGAATGTGAACTTCCGGGCAAATCTGGAGCATGACATCAACGCGAAGCTCAAAGTTACAGCTCGTGTAAATACCTCATTCAATAACCGCCAGAATGACCAGGGATATCTGTACCAGGGCTATATCAACTTACCATGGGATAACCCGAAAAATGAAGACGGCACCATCAAATATGTAGATGCCAACACAACAGGCTGGTATGGCCGTGACCGAAGCAACTTCCTGTTCAACGATCAATACAACTTTAACCAGATGCGTGGATCGACCATAATGGGAGATATGAAACTGGAGTATTCCGTTCTCGACTGGCTGACGCTTTCTACATCCAACAGGTATACCATTGGCAATACACGTGCAGAATCCAACGTAGACGCGAGAACACCCAACGGGAAATCATACAACGGCTCACTCACCAATACCTATGAATTTACCAACAGTTTTATTACTTCCAATCTGCTGACTGCATCGAAATCATTTGGCGTCCACAACATCACGGGAATTTTGGGTGTTGAATTTCAACAAAACAAGTCCGATGGAATGGGCGGAACGGGACAGGGAATTTTCCCGTCGCTTGATATTCTGAGCGTGACGGCGACCCCTACTTCGCTAACAGGCTACAAGAACAAAAATGCTTTTGCATCGGCCTTTGTCAATGTAGACTACGACCTGCACAATAAGTATTTCGTAACAGGTTCGTTCAGACGGGACGGATCTTCCCGCTTTGGAAAAGACAATCGTTACGGAAACTTCTACTCACTGGGAGCAGCCTGGAATGTGTCGAGCGAAGATTTTTTTACCAACGTCAAAGATCAGATTCATTTGTTTAAAGTGCGTACCAGCTACGGGGTGACAGGAAATGCCAACATCGGCGATTTCGTAGCCCAGGATTTGTATGATTTCAATGCACAATATGCCGGATTACCCGCGGGCTTTCCTGCCAGAAAAGCCAATCCAAATCTGACATGGGAAAAAGCCCATACGTTCGATGCGGGTATCAATATTGGTTTCTTCAACAGGATTGACCTTGTTGTCGACTTATACAATCGTCTGAACAAGGATGTTCTTCAAAACGTACCGCTGGAAGCTGTAAGTGGTTTCACGACACAGATACAGAATATTGGTTCGGTACGAAACAAAGGAATTGACCTTGAACTTACTTCCAAAAACTTGCGCGGAGACTTCAATTGGGAGACAAGCCTCAATTTCTCGGTAAACAGAAATAAGGTAATTGCACTCAATAAAAACGAACCGATTGAAAGTGGCAATCAGCGAATAGAAGTTGGTCGGGAACTGGGTTCATGGTTTATGCGGGAATGGAAAGGTGTAGATC
>DASYHR010000987.1:0-6889 GCA_035998385.1 Dyadobacter sp.
TGCAGGTTGCAAGTGGTAATGCGCTGACGATCTCTTTTATTGGTTTTGTAAAACAAACTGTACAGGTTGATTCAAAAACGGATTATAAAATTTACCTGGCGGAAGACGCTACTTCGCTTCAGGAGGTAACGATTAACGCTGCCTACGGAACGTCTGATAAAAAGGCTTTTACGGGTTCAGCCACGGTGGTAAGCAGCGAAAGATTAATGTCTACGCAGCCAACAAACATTACTCAGTCGCTACAGGGAACCAGTCCCGGTGTTCAGGTATTGAACAACAATGGTGCTCCTGGAAGCGATGCAACCATTGTCATACGCGGACTGAGCTCAGTAGGAGGTGGTAACAACCCATTGTATATTCTGGACGGAATGCCTTATGACGGGAGTTTGAACTCAATCAACCCGAATGACATTGAAAGCATGACCGTATTGAAAGATGCCGCGGCAACTACTTTATATGGGTCACGTGCTGCCAACGGGGTGTTGGTAATCACTACGAAAAAAGGAAAAGCAGGCAAGCCGACTGTCAATGTAAGAACTAACTGGGGTTACTCGGATATGGCGGTGGCTTATCCTGACAAAGCACAGCCGCAGCAGGTGATGGAACTTGCATGGGAAGCATTGCGGAATGGCCGTATTGACAGGGGTTTAACACCTGAAGCTGCAGCGCAGTATGCTACGGACAACGTGGTTCAGGAGTATTTTCAAAACCGCGAGAGAAACATTTATAACACACCAACGCCTATTGGGCTTGATGGAAAACTTAAATCTGATGCCGTTCAGCTTTTCTCGGGTGACTGGTTGACGGAATATTTTAAGCCACGTCTCAGACAGGAATATAGTCTGGATATCAGCGGTGCCACCGGAACAGATAATAAAACTTCTTACTTTATTTCAGGATCTTATCTCAACGACAAAGGTAGTTTCAAAGTACAGGGTTTTGAGCGTTTTTCAGGCCGTGCGAATGTGAACTCTCAGGTTAGCAAATGGCTGAATATCGGAACCAATCTTACCTACACGCATTCAAAGCAGCAAAACCCGAATGTAGAAGCCCGTTTCACACGTGTAATGCCATCTGTCTATCCTGTATACGAATGGGATTATACAGCCAACGCTTACAAGCGTGATCCGTACGGAAACCTGTTGCCTGACTTCGGTGATGCGACAAGAACGGAATGGAGAGGATGGAACCCGGCGTTTGTTGGTGATTACAAAAATCCATACGACTGGCACTTTAACTATAACCAGAGAGACAATATATCAACCCGTAATTTCGCAGAGATTCAAATCCTGCCTTTCCTGAAAGTCCGCAGCGGTATCAGTACTGACTTCCAACTCTATTCGGCACATAACTACCAGTCTGCAACGCTTACTTCGACAGCAGGTTACGGTGGATGGGCATATCGTGCTTCGGACAGACGCTTTACTTACACGATCAACAACCTGGTTACGTTTGATAAGGATTTTGGAAAGCACAATATCAATGTATTGGCAGGTCAGGAAATGTACCGCGCCCGTTACAATTACCTTAATGCTGCAAAAGAACGTTTTGCATTGGGTGGATTGTATGAGCTGGGAGCAGCTGCGCAGATGTCCTCTTCAAGTTCTTCGGAAGACAATTATCGCCTGATGAGTTACCTTTCAAGATTGGAGTACAACTACAATCAGAAATACTATCTGTCAGCTTCTTTCCGTAAAGACGGTTCTTCCCGTTTCTCAAAAGCCAACCGTTGGGGTAATTTCTGGTCTGTAGGTGGTGCATGGATTATTTCGGAAGAAAACTTCCTGAAGGGTGCGGCCTGGTTGAACAATTTGAAACTAAGAGCCAGTTATGGTACGGTTGGAAACGACCAGATGTCTAACACTGTTGGTTACTATGCGTATCAGGGATTGTATGCGACGGGCTACAATGACTACAACGATGCGGGAGTATTACTTTCCAAATTGCCTACACCTAACCTGATTTGGGAGAGCAATGAACAGGCTGATTTTGGGGTTGATTTCCAGATGTTCAATCGTCGTTTGCACGGTTCTGTGGATGTGTTCACCAGAAAATCAAAAGACCTGATCTTCAGCAGACCACTTCCGCCGTCTGTGGGTTTGAGCAGTATATCTGAAAACATTGGTGATATCAAGAATGATGGTATTGAGGTAGAACTGGGTACTTACGTGGTGAGAAATAAAGAATTCTCATGGGATATTGATTTAAATGCATCTCACTACAAAAATGTAATTACCCGTCTACCTCAGGCTGAAATTATCGAGGGCCGTTTCAAAATGGTGGAAGGCAAGTCGCGTTATGAGTTCTTTCTTGTTGACTGGGCTGGTGTGAATCCTGAAACAGGAAACAACACCTGGTGGAAATACAACGAGGACGGAACCCGCGTAGCTACTGAGCTCTATACGGAAGTAAACAACAACGATCAGAAGCGTTTCCAGGGAAGTTCACTGCCGGATCTGTTTGGTGCACTTACAAATACATTTACCTACAAAGGTTTTGATCTGTCTGTCATGCTCTATTATAGCGTAGGTGGTAAGCTTTATGACGGCGACTACGCAGAAGGTGTTCGTTACAGAAGAGGTTTCAATATGAGCACTGATATCCTTGATCGCTGGACGCCTGAAAACAGAGATACACGTATACCACGTTTGTCGGAATTTACCCAGAACAATATCACGGTTGCATCTTCTCAGTATTTGTTTGACAACAGCTTCCTTCGTTTGCGCAACGTGTCGCTAGGTTATAACATTCCTAAAACAGTCGTACAGAAACTCCATGTAGGAAATGTCAAAGTGTTTGGTCAGGCGACGAATCCAATGACCTGGGGAGCTGCAGCCAGAAGAGGAACGGATCCTGAGACAGGTCTTAACGGAACGGTTGCGAACGGAACTGACGGAAGCGGCGCAGGTTCTATCCGCAAAAGCTGGTCATTTGGCTTGCAGGTTACATTGTAAATCGAGATACTCTTAAAGTAAAAATATCAAAATGATGAAGTTCAAAAAGCTGTTTATATATGGGTTGACCGCGATGCTCGCTGCAGGATCGACAGGTTGCGAAAATGAATTTCTGGAGACGGGTCCTTCCACTTCAATTTCGGATGAGTTGCTGTTCAGAACAGTATCGGGTGCTCAGAATGCGATGAATGGTGTTTATAACTACATGCGTCTGCGTAATCAGGACATTGAGTTCGGTACAATCATGCAATACAACAATGGCTTCGACATTATGGCGCAGGATCTGATCGTGCGCAATTCGATGGGGCAGATGCAGGTATACTATGCGCATAACACCAACCCGACCAGAGCCGATGGCGCGATGACTTCTAATGTGTGGACTTACTACTATACCATTATCAATAATGTCAACATCATTCTTGACAATATTGACAGGGCAGAAGGAAGTGCAACGCAAAAGAATTATATCAAAGGTCAGGCGATGGCGATTCGTGCCTGGTCATACTTTTATCTGGTGCGTTTTTACCAGCAAACATACTCTATCGCGAAAGACCAGCCGGGGGTACCATATTATGCACAGGGAGGTACTACAGAAGGTAAGACCCGTGAGAAGGTTTCGGTGATTTATACCAATATCGTCAATGATCTGAAAGCTTCGATTGATCTGCTTGGCAGTTATGGGAGGAATTACAAAAGTCAGATTAACCAGCCTGTAGCTCAGGGTATTCTGGCAGAAGTTTATCTGACGATGGAAGACTGGGCCAATGCCGAAAGTATGGCGAAGGCAGCGAAAACCAATTTTCCTCTGATGACACAGACGCAGTTTCAATCAGGTTTTAATGACTGGACGCTGGGCGAATGGATGTGGGGTGTGAATCAATCTTCAACCCAGAATTTCGGTAACGGATCGCCATTTACACTTTGGGCAAATCAGACAAGAGGAACACGCTGGACGTTTGACTTTTTGTATGTAAATGACACATTCAAGAACCTGTTTGAAAAAGATGATGTGCGTAACCAGTTTTGGTTCAGAACGGATCACGGCCACTGGACATCCAATAAATTCCGGGAAGCACAGGATGACTTTTTTGGAGATGTCGTGCTGATGCGTTCTGCGGAAATGTACCTGATCGAAGCTGAGGCACTTGCACGCCAGGGCAAAGAAACCGATGCGAAAACGGTATTGTGGCAGTTGCAGGATGCAAGAAAGGCAACCCGCGTTGCAACAGCTGGTTCTGCCCTGGTGGAGAGTATTTTGCTCGAAAGAAGAAAAGAACTTTATGCAGAAGGTAAGGCCTGGTTCGACTTAAAACGTACACAGAAAGGATTCACCCGTGTGGGAGATCATCCGGCGGTGGTCACACTTCCCGCACGTTCGTGGAGATTTGTTCTGCAGCTTCCTGTAAATGAATTTAATAGCAATAAAAGTCTCGTAAGCGCTGATCAGAATCCTTACGACGGAGTTTACCAACCGTAACTTTCCTATACTCTTAACTACAGCAACGCCTTCGTGATTAACTCATGAAGGCGTTGCTGTTTTATAGCGTTATTTAGTCAAAACGACATTGATTTGGTCTGTTAGCGTTTGAGTTGGTCTGCTGGCATTCGCATCTACGATTTTTTGATCTGGGTCAATCAAGACGTATTTCGGGAAGCCATATAAATCGTATTTCTTAATCAGCGTTTTTTCCCATTCGGGATTAGCCCAGAGATTGATAGTTTTCAAGTTAAATTTCTTACTTGCCAGCCGCCAGTTTTCTTCAGTCGTTTTTACACAAATACTAACGATTTTGACAGGTCTATTTTTGAAATTTTTGACCATGGCGTTTTCTGCAGGAAATTCTTCAATACAAGGCTTGCATCCTGCAAACCAAAATGATAGGACAACCACATTTCCTTTTAAAGATCGTAAAGAAATAAGTGAGTCGTTCGGGTCCGAGAGAACAAAATTTGGAGCCGACTGATTTTTTGGAAGGTTGTTTTCTTTATTTAGAAAATAGTCTTCCAATTGATTTGTCCATGCCGAATTACTGAAAATAGCTTTATGGCTTTTCAGGTAATGCCATGCTATGTCCTTTTTGTAATAGTTATAAACATTTTGAAGCGTGAATGCTTTAAACATATTTTTTACTTCGTCCGACAAAGATTTATCCGCCCGGCATAACTGGTAATTCAGGAAATCTGAGTGATTACAGTCAGCAAAATTTTCTTCTCTTAGATCTTTATTAAATAGCTCATACAGAAACATATAGTAAGAATCTGAGTTTTTCGCTGCACTATTATCTACTTCTATAGTTTTTAAAAATTCGTAATAGTTGCCCGGAATCTTTTCGTTTACCTTCCCTGCATAAGCACGTTGAGGTATGCTGTTGAGACGTAAAACGGCGTGTCCGTATACAATGTTCCAATACTCATAATCTTGAAACCATTTCGGAAGACTTGTTTTATGCTGATCAAAATAAGATAGTTCCTGCTTATGAATAACATCAATTGTTTTCATAAACACTTCCAGATCGGGCGCTGATTGTACCGCCATTGTCTGCTTGTTTCTGAACGAATCCGAGCCGGGAAGCTCTTTTTTGAATATGTAGTCATTGACAGCTGCCAGCCCATTAGGAGCTTCAAATGTTGTTTTGCCGGGATCTGATAAATCAATGCGGCAGGTAAGTTCGGAGCCGGTAAGCAGCAGCATCGTGTAGGTATAACCCGCGACCGAGAATTTTACTTTTTGCGGCCAGCTTGCAGGCAATTTAAAAGTTAGCTTGCCGGATCCCGTTTTTAGCGTGTCGGTAAGATTTGTCTCCGTTTCCGGAAACATTTTGTATGCAGAGATATTGCAAAGCTGTTCTTTGGGGCTGTTGGAATAGAGAATGTCGAGGGTAGCGGATCCGTTGAAATCATACCATAAGGTATCGTCATTGTCACTTGTTTTATCACAACCAATAAGCAGGCTGAATACTGCAAACAGATATGTACGATACGCCTTCATACCTTACCAGGTTGGTTAGGGTTACAAAAGTCGAAGATGTTTGGATTTATACCTATGTGCTGAGCTCTCTGTCAAGGAAGATATCAAGCAGGACGTCTGTATCAATCAGTATCTTATCCATCACAGATACTTTTCAGATAAACGACTAACCAGTTCCTCTTTGTAATCCAGCTTCTCTGTTTGTTTGAAAGAACCTTTTAATAACCTCACAGTCGGAGATAACTCGTCTTAAATAGAAATTTCATCACTGGTTAAAGCTTTTAAGTAATTCTCAATCAAGCTGGAAAGGCTTGTATCTGTCTTTTTAGCATACTTCTTTGCTTTTTCAATGATGGATTGCTCTATTGTTAATGTAAGTTTCGTATTGATAGTTTTTCTCTTTTAACGAAAATACAAAAAGAAATAATTAACACGTGTGATATTGCTAAATTTTATACGTGTATTTGATGGCTGTCTTTTTGCTTGAGCGTTTACTGCGATCCACAAAAACAAAACGCCCTCAAGATCCACTCGTGAAGGCGTTTTGGAATGAATACAAAAAACTACGAAGCATGTGATGCTGTATTGTAATTGATCATCCAGAGAATGCCATATTTGTCTTTCAATGATCCGAAATAATCTCCCCAGAACATATCATCCATGGGCATCTCTATTTCTCCGCCTGCTGCCAGCGCGTTGAAAATGCGGTCTGCTTCTTCCCTCGAATCCGGGCTGAGGGAAATGTAAGAGTAGTTGCCGGGAACTAGTTTGTGCCCCATAGACTCAACACAGTCCGATGCCATCAATACATTGTTGCCGACAGGCAAAGACACGTGCATAGCCAGGTTTTTGTCTGCTTCCGAAAAGTTTTCCGAACCCGGAGCGCTGCCCATTTTCATGATAGACAATTCTCCACCTAGAATAGATTGGTAAAATCTGAATGCTTCTTCTGCAGTACCGTTGAAGT
>DASYHR010000992.1:0-1803 GCA_035998385.1 Dyadobacter sp.
CACACGTAACGGTGTTCTTTTTGACAGAGTGGTTAATCACAACTACAAACCTGATGATTATGAGAAGGTCTGGTATGGCGAAGGAAGGAAGCTTGATATGATAAAACTTTTCAGAGGAGAACAGGACGTTGTATATGATAAGGTTAAACATGAGTCCTGGATAAAGGGTTAGAGGAAATCAAAGGAAATAATGGCTAGACCTTCAAAAAACAACGCGGATTACTTCAGTCATGATAATGACATGCGGAATCATCGTAAAATAAAGGCAATAAGGTCAAAATTCGGCCTTGTAGGATACGCTATATGGTCTATGTTTTTGGAAGTTTTGACAGGTTCTGAAGAGAATAGGTGGTTAGATAGTGAGCTTGAATTGGAGTTATTGGGCGGCGACTTCGGAGTTTCTGTCACAGAAATACGGGAAGTGCTCGATTACTGCATCAAATTGGAGCTGCTTTTCAAAACCGACAACTTGATTTACAGTAAAAGACTAGATGATAACCTCAAATCGGTGTATGAAAAACGTAACAATGCAAGGCAGCAATCTAAGAAACAAGGCAGATCAAGCGGTAAATATGACAGTAATGCCGAATCGAACGGAGTTTCTGTGACAGAAATGCCGCAAATAAAAGGTAAAGTAAATGAAAGTAAAGAAAAAGAATCTACTGACGTAGATGAGAAAAAAGAGGAGGAGTCGTCGCCACCTTCGATTGCAGATCAGGTTGAGGATTTTAAACAACGTGAAGCTGCTCGACTCGAAGCTGAGAAAAAAAAAGCTAAGGCTTTGCGCTCTCCGCCACCTCCGACGCTGGATGAAGCAGCCGAGATTTTTAGACACTCAGATGCGCTGCTTGAAAACGCGATGATGGTCTACAAACTGACAGAGCAAGAGTATTTTCAGGCAATTGGAAGGTTCGTAAGCGACCAAAAGGCTGATGATTACGAAGTTGTCTCTGAGTCAGATGTGAAATCACACTTTCGAAAATGGCTGAAATATTACAAAACTCTGCCGGGTGTGGCTCCTGAGTTATCATCAAGTCCGGGTAAAATTCAAGGAGCACTAGATGTTTTGGCACAAGTTGGCGCAAGCATTAGAGCAGACAGGGCACATCAAAATATTTAATCATGCAAATAATTTCAACAACGTCAGTATCAGGAATTGAGATCAATTCGCATATTGACGTATCGCAAAAGCTTTCCTTGAAAGAACAGGAGACCGTCTTGTTGTCGAAGACTTCGGATGTAAATTCACGTGTCAGAGATTCGATTCAACTTGACTTAGCGCTCAGGATCTACGGAATAGTTAAGATCAGACTAGGCTATAAAGCCAAGGATTTTGTCGAAGAAAAAGCTATCGTGCAAGTGCTGGAAGCCGACCTGAACAAATTCCCAAACCTGACCGAAGGAGAAGTTTTGAAGGCTTTGGAGATGGGGATCGACGGTCATTTCAATCCAGACAAGGACATTTTCTTCACTTCTTCGCTGTTTGTGAAATGGCTCAGAGCTTACCAGGCGTACAAAGAGCCGATCATGTCAAAACATGCAAAGCTGGCTGATAAAGCGGAATTGCCTGCACCTCAAATCACGAGGGATGAGCGTATTGCCACAGCTGCGAAGATCGCCAATGGCTACGCTGATATCAGGCGAAAACTCCCTGAATATCGAGTTGACGGCGGTGGACAGCTTTACGTCAATCTGGAAGAATTTGGTATTTACAGCGCTTCATTGGCTGAAAAACAGGAAATCTACGCCAGGCTTTCAAAAGCTAATCCATGCTTATCAGACGAGGACCTGCGAACGATTTGT
>DASYHR010001002.1:0-3727 GCA_035998385.1 Dyadobacter sp.
ATTTAACCATATGAGCCATATACTAACACCATTAAGAAATATTATGACTGTTAGATATGTAAATATTTATAGTCAGGCACGAATTGGTTAAAATCTTGATCCTTGATATTATTCAAACCTGGCTGGTGTTATAAATCGCAATATACAACAGATGTCGTGATTATACTAAAAATGAATTATTTCAAGATAGTCTTCCGGCAAATACACTATGAGATTCTAATGTCACTATAATAAATTTGACGTGAGTTGGATGGCGCTTTCATCGTACCGGAAGCTCACCCATACAACTCAAATGCACAATCTGCAATGCCTTCATGTTTGGAGAAATTTGAATATTTTACCCAAATAATTATAAAAAGTGTGCCCTTTGCAGATTGCAGGACATATTCGCATGTTGGCGGAATTTTGCGACCTTTGTTAATAAATACCTTTTCAAATTTGCCTGCTTAGGATAAACACAAATAAATTGAAACTATACAAGGGACTGTCAGAGGCTGTGGTAACAAGCCTGAAGGAAATATTTATCAAGGAGAAACAAGCTGATCGTGTAGTAGAGCTGGTTTTGAAATCGAATAAAAAGTGGGGTGCCCGCGACAGGGCATTTATTGCAGAAAACATTTATGAAATTGTGAGGTGGTGGAGACTGGTCAAATATGTGAGCGGTATCACACGCGTTACTGAAACGGAGGAATTTTGGACTTTATTCGGGTGCTGGCAAATCATTAAGCCTCTTCGGCTTGAGACATCAGCGGATAGTGACCTTCCTGAATGGGAGGAATTTGCAGCTATTAACAAAGAACATGTTCTGGAACTGTATTCGCAGGGCATCACGGTGCGGAAAATTGCCGAGTCTGTTCCGGATTGGTTGGATGAAACCGCCGGGAAAGAGCTGGGAAAGATATGGGATACGGAATTGCATGCACTGAATCAGCAGGCACCATTGGTTTTGCGGGTGAATAAGCTCAAAAGTTCGAAAGAGCAGGTTTGTGAAATTTTCGGTGAAGACAACATTCAGGTCAATGCGCTTGTTCCGGATGCTGTTATATTGAAAAAACGCAGAAACATCGCCAGTCTCGATGTGTTCAAGAGCGGTTTCGTTGAGGTGCAGGATACCGGATCGCAGCTCATTGCTCCATACCTGGACGTTAAAGCCGATATGAGCGTAATCGACGCATGCGCGGGAGCTGGTGGCAAAACTCTGCATTTAGCAGCTTTAATGAACAACACTGGCTCCATCCTTTCAATGGATATCGAGCCCCAAAAGCTGTCGGAACTCAAAAGAAGAGCACATAGAAATGGTGTCACAAATTTGGATACAATGCTGATTGATTCAGATCAGGTCATTGAAAAGTTAGCCGGGACAGCCGATAGGCTCCTTCTGGATGTTCCATGTTCGGGGCTGGGGGTATTGAGAAGAAATCCGGACAGCAAATGGAAATTGAAGCCTGCTTTCCTTGAGTCGATCAGGAATGTGCAGTGGCAGATTCTTAGCACATATTCAAAAATGGTGAAGCCAGGAGGTAAAATGGTATATGCGACGTGCAGTTTACTTCCTTCAGAATCAGAAGAACAAGTGAAGCGTTTCATGCGAAAATTCGGATCCGAGTGGAAATTTGTATCTGATCATAGAACATCCGTGGCGAATGATGGCTATGATGGATTTTATATGGCACTTTTACAAAGGAAAAGGTAGTTATGCGCTACCTCTGGCAGCGTTAAAATTGCGTAGTCTGTGGACATGAATATAGACATTGTTCAGTATGCGCGATTGCCTCATAATCAATAATTAAAATAGGTTGCAGTATACGCAACCGTAAGATATAAGCATGAATTACAGTTTGATTGCCCAACAGGCAGGCGTTTCCGAGAAGCAGTCGCGTGACACAATTCAACTTTTCGAAGAAGGGGCAACATTGCCGTTTATAGCAAGGTACCGCAAGGAAGTAACCGGCGGTTTAGATGAGATACAGATAGGTGCCATCAAGGAAGCCTGGCAGAAACAACAGGAAGTTGAGAAAAGGAGAGAGACAATTCTAAAAAGTATCAATGAACAGGGAAAGCTCACTCCGGAGCTGAAAAATAAAATTCTATCTGTTTTTTCGCTGGTTGAGCTGGAAGATATTTATCTGCCTTACAAGCAAAAAAGAAAAACGAGAGCCTCAATAGCCATTGAAAGAGGTTTGGAGCCGCTTGCTGCCACCATTTTCTCAGGAAAGGAGGGGGATCCGGATCGGGGCGCAAAGGCATTTGTAAAAGGAGAGGTATCGTCAACCGATGCAGCGTTGCAGGGAGCGCGTGACATCATTGCGGAATGGATCAACGAAAACCAGGATGCGAGGGTGCGAATGCGCGGCCTTTTTCAGCGAAGTTCAATAATAACGTCGAAAGTAAAGAAAAAGAAAGAAGAAGAGGGTGTCAAATACCGCGACTACTTTGATTTTTCGGAGGCGTTATCGAAGATTCCTTCCCATAGATTGCTTGCTTTAAGAAGAGGTGAGGAAGAAGGGGTTCTAAGCATTGATATTGCACCTGATGAGGACCAGGCTCTGGAAAGTCTCGACAGGCTATTTGTGCGGGGAACTGACGCGTGCAAGGATCAACTGGTACTGGCAGTTGAGGATTCCTATAAAAGGCTTCTGAAGCCTTCCATCGAAAATGAATTTTCAAATTTGTCGAAAGAAAAGGCAGATGTGGCAGCGATACTGATTTTCAGTGAGAATTTACGCCAATTGTTGCTGGCATCACCTCTCGGCCAGAAGAATGTGATTGCCATTGATCCCGGGTATCGGACCGGCTGTAAAGTTGTGGTACTGGATCACCAGGGAAACCTGCTGGCTGACAAAGTAATTTATCCTTTCGATCGTGTTCAGGATGCAACCAGCGTGATTGCCAGTTTTATTGATAGGTACAAAATCGAAGCAATTGCTGTCGGGAACGGGACAGCCGGAAGGGAAACAGAGGACTTTGTCAAAAAGTATCTGAAAGAGGCCAAACTGACTGATCAGATTGGTTTGTTCATGGTTAGTGAACAGGGGGCCTCTATTTACTCTGCTTCCGAAGTGGCCAGGGAGGAGTTTCCTGATAAGGATGTAACGGTTCGTGGTTCAGTGTCGATCGGAAGAAGGTTGATGGACCCACTGGCCGAGCTGGTGAAAATTGACCCCAAGTCAATCGGGGTGGGACAATATCAGCATGACGTGGACCAAACTTCATTGCGAAATGCTTTGGATACAGTCGTTGAAAGTTGCGTGAATTCTGTAGGCGTAAATCTGAACACGGCCAGTAAGCACCTATTGCGCTATGTATCAGGGCTGGGGCCTGCTCTGGCGCAGAATATTGTGGATTTCAGGGCTAAAAACGGAAATTTCAAAACGAGACAGCAACTGTTAAAAGTGCCGCGCTTGGGAGCAAAAGCTTTTGAGCAGGCTGCCGGATTTCTTCGTATAGAAAACGGATCGAACCCTTTGGATAACAGCGCTGTACATCCTGAGCGTTATACGATTGTTGAACGTATGGCGAAAGATGTAAATGCCGGAGTGAAGGACTTGCTTTTGAAACCTGAGTTGCGTGCACAATTGAACCCGTCAAAATATGTTTCTGATTCTGTTGGGTTACCGACCTTGCAGGATATATTGAAGGAATTGGAGAAACCGTCCAGAGATCCCAGAGCGGAATTCAAGAAGTTTGAATTTGATAGTGCGGTGCGTAAGCCGGAGGACCTGAGAGT
>DASYHR010001031.1:0-4801 GCA_035998385.1 Dyadobacter sp.
TAGTCATTCCAAATAGATTTTGTTTAGATTATTGGACAGAGGGTATGAAAATAAAATACCGGACATCATAAAACAACCAGTTCATGATAAACGGTAAAGAAAGATATTTGAATAGAAATGGAACCAGCCATTTAAGGTTATTTAAGACAGTATGCAACAGCAGTTGCTGATTTGATGGTATTGTGGATAAGAACCTTGTTATCTTTGTTGATCCGTTATCCGAAGGGCCGCAATTATGCTTCGGCTGACAGTTATTTATTAATACAAACAATTCATGATCAGAAATACCAAAGTCGCGGGCGTACTGTTTATTCTTTTGTTGGGTGTGTTGGCAAGCTGTGCGATCCCCGTATCCACTACAAAAAAATATCCTATTGAAGTGTTGTATGAAGGGGAAATGCTGGAAAGGCCATATTCAGAAATTGGCTTTATTGAGATCACCGATGAAGATACACTTACTCCGCAGCAAACCAGGGATAACCGTATGATGCAGCGGGGGAATGATGCCAAAACCAAAGAACTGCTCAAGGCAAAACTTGTGTTGAAAGCTCAGAAAATAGGAGCAGATGCCATCATCAATGTCAGGTACAAATATTATACATCTGCCAAAAAGGAGGGATATATGCTAAATGGAGTGGCTGTCAGGTACAGGGGAGAATAGTGTGGAATCCTCTGTGTATCAAATTTAAAACACTTTATCAAATGTTATTTACTGCCGACTTAAACGATATGCCTGTAGAGGCAGAATCAAGGGTGATTATACGATTTCAGGATTGTGACCCGCTGATGCACCTGAACAACTCTAAATATTTTGATTACTTCTTTAATGCCCGTGAAGATCAGGTTTCAAAGCTTTATGGATTCAGTTTTGAGGCAATGTTCCGCGAGTTGCGTACCAGTTGGGTGGTATACCAGCATCAGATTGCCTACGTGCGGCCTGCGCAAATAAGTGAGTGGGTTCGTATTACTTCACGGGTAATCCATTACAATGAGGATACCATGGTTACGGAGTATTTCATGACGAATGATCGGAGAACTGAGCTGAAGACTGTACTTTGGACTACATCAAAGCACGTCAGTGTTGTGAATGGAAAACGAACGCCGCATCCGCAGGAAGTGATGGATTATCTTAAAGCGACATGTGTACCAGATCTTGATTTTGCCGGTCTGGATTTCAATACACGGATTCATGCGGTGAAGGAAGAGCTTGCTCTGGCTGCTAAGGGTTAGATTCCTTCTTAGACAAAAACTTCCTGTCAAGTGAATCCCTTACTGTTGAGTCCATTGGCACGTAAGGGATTTTTAGTTCGGGCTTTGGCATAGGAACAAACCTGTTGAAACTATGTGTAAACTGCATACTGAATCCGCCTGTAGTTACGACGTTATTCAGTGAAAACGGATTTTGAATATTGCGGTTGTAGGCCTTCACACGTACCGATCCTTTTGGATTAAGCCAATATTCCAGTGTCCATTCTCCCAGCAAACTTGCAGCATCGTACTGTACAGCAGTACCATTGGTTCCTGAGCTGATTCTTCCGTCGCGCGTTACCCGGAAGCGGTCATTCAAAAAACGATAGGAAAATCTCAATTGCAGATTGTTCAGTGCATTCTGATCAAGCGAGAGACCTGAAACCCCGACTTCCAGATTCTCGTTAATCCCGGATGCCCAACGGCTGATCTGATTTGAAACAAGTTCACTGATGCTGTTACCGATAATACTGGCGTTGGCAGCCGAGGCACTGCTTTCCGGCTGAAGCTGATTGATCACCAATAAGCTACTCACTTGTCTGCTGAGTTCCTGTTCGTCAGAACGTAATTTATTCTCAAAAGCCTCTAATTGTCCTCTCACGTTATTCAGTGACGGATTTTCAAGGACTTTCAGATCATAGCGAATCTGAGGTGACATCAGCCTGTCCGACAAACCGATGGTCACTTCTACAGGATAGCGGCGGTTCAGATTTTCAAATTGTTTGCTGTCTCCTGATGTATTTGGTAAAACGCCAAGCAGCGACACAAGCTGAGTATAAGCCGCTTTTACATCCAGCATTGCACCATAAGGATCTCCCGACCACACAATACGACTGCCAGGTTTGATATTGAATTTCTTATTAATCACATTTTGCAATGTGAAATTGTAGTCACCCTTATCGATTTCGTAGGTGCCGGTCATGGTGAAATCACCCTGCGTATCAATATTCAGGTTCAGCCTTCCGTTACCATTTGCTCTGATGATATCTCCGGTTTGTCGGTCAAAGATAATTTCGCAGGCCGCATCAGGAGTCAGATTGAAGTTGAAATCCATTTTGATGCCTCCGGACACTTCCTTCCTTGCCAGCTCCACCGATTTGGAGGTGCTGTCTTTTTTAGGCTGCTGGCTTACAAACTGGATGTAATCCTGCGTCGCGACTTCTGTTGCACCGTCCAGCGGAATGAAGATTTTAGTGCCTTTGTTACTGGTGACGTTAGCCTCGATATTCATGTTATCAATTCGGCCAAACACGGCCACCGGCCCCGTCACATAAGCAGTTCCATAAAAAGTTTCATTGTCTTTGGCAACTGTATTCAGGATTTTGAAATTGTGTAAATCCGCATTGAATCCCAGGGTGAAATATTTGAAACCTTCATGAAATACACCTCCGCGCAGCGTTGCCGTATTCCCATCCTGATCGGTCAGAACGATGTTATTACCGCTGATCTCATTTTCACTGAAATTGATCTTGTCATTAAAAGTGAATACCGACTGCAGGTAGTCGAATTTCATCTTTCCTTTGTCCACAGCCAAGGAACCTTCCAGTATCGGAGCTGCAATGGTACCACGAATATTCAAGGTTCCCTGCGCCTTTCCGCTCACGTCCGAAATCAATCCTTCTGCAAATGGCTCTATGGCCTTAAAATCGACATTGTTACAAACCGCTTTCAGATCAAGTGTATTGGTAGTCCTTTTTGGTCGATAAGAGCCGATCAGTGAAAAGACTTTCCGCGTATTTTTAGTCAGCTCAGCGTCTACTTCAAGCTGACTTTTTTCTGTATCCCAATCGCCGGTTCCCGCAAAGTTTCCGAATTCGTACTGCGCGTAACCAAGACTTTCCACATTGAAACTGGCATCCAGCGCGATGTTATTGTATGCATCTTTGATGCGCGCAGAGCCATCCATGATGCCGGCGATTTTGGTATTCAACACCGTATTAAGTGTTCCAAGTCTGAAATTTTTGATATCCAGCGTGAGGCTTTTGGACGCGTCAGATGACACCGTTCCGTTTGCAAAAAGTCGTTGTTTCCCACTCACAAGACCAACGTTGGAGAATTGTACTTCTGATCCGATAATTGATATCAAACTCTCGGACGGAACATTCCATTCTTCATCCAAAAGATTTAGTCTGGACTTTTTGAAACTGATATCCAGGCCCGCAGGTACGAATCTGATTTCTCCGCCAAGATTGGCCCGGTTCGTGCTGCTGATTTGCCTGATATCTCCGTTGAAGTCAATATGATCCTCATCCCAGGTTCCCTCCATTTCAAGCTTTTCAGTAGGAACCAAAGCATTCATTTTTTGATTTGCCGAGGTAACAAGCGCAGAAGCAAGTACTTCCGGGCCGTTTACAAATTTAGAGGTGGTGACATCGACAACAGATTTTACAAACTGGTTGCTTCCGTATTTGAGCGTATCTGCTGATGCTGTTAATGTCAGAAACGAGGTATTGTCCATTTTGAAAAAACCTTCCGCTCGGGCACCGGGAGAAACGTAAATGTCAGGATTGAGAAAAGCCAGAAAACGCGAAAGGTTGCGCGTTTCTACATCGTAGTCAATCTGGTAATTATTTTTGATTAACTGAATGGGCTTTCTGGCATAATACAGCCGTCGGTTTGCTTCGTTGTCCAGAAAGTAAAGCTTATATTCTTCCAATACCTTGGTCAGGTCATTCCAGGCAACGGTCGGAATAAAATCTCCCTGAAGTTGCGCCGTTAAAAATTCACTTTCCAGAAGTAAAGTACGCTCTACACCTCTTTGAAACGAAGAGAGAACCAGTGTGTCAATGACCAGGTTGCGGTCATTTCTGGTAGTGACGAGGTACGTATTAAGCAGCTTGGCGTCTCCGAGTAACTCGTCTATTGTATTGCCGGCCAGCTTTACATCCAACTCGGTACGGAGCGTGATAGAATCACGTGTAAACCCGAGGGCCTGCAAGTCGGCTTTCTGAATTATACCCTGTACATCAAAGAAATTTTTAGGCCTGGACAGATCAAACTCACCATCCAGATTTACCACCAGATTTGAATCGCGGGTACTTACGTGTCCATTAAAGTACTGGTTCTGAATATTCCCTTTCAGTTTGATGTTACGGTAATCATAGTTTCTGAAACCCACACGACTTACAACCGCATCCATATTACCGGAGGCAAATTGAAGCTCAAGACCTTTACCGAAAATTTCTCCGTCAAAATCGAGCTTTTGCCAAGTGCCTTCGTCATTGAGTAGTTTTCCCAATTCAAAATCACTGGCCGTCACATCACCCGAATAAGTGGTTGTTTTGGCATCAGCTATATGGAAAACAAGATCCCCGGAGAGTTTTCCCAGTGCCGACGACACATCTGCATTGACAGCAAAGTCTTCCAGTGTTCCTTTAAAAGTGCCATCTAATAAGGTCAATCCAAATTTTTCAAGGTCTTCATGTTTATCCCACTCAGGATAATACTGTACAATATCTTCCGGCATTACTTTCGATAATGACAGGCGGATATCCATGATAATGCCTTCGATGGTCGGCAGCCCTTTGAAACCAATATCACCCAATAACCTGCT
>DASYHR010001036.1:0-2966 GCA_035998385.1 Dyadobacter sp.
ACTCTCACAGCAGGAAGACTCATCGCTGTTCGTCGATGTGGATCATTCCACGAAAACTTCCAGCCGTCAGCTTAAATTCCTGGGAGAAGACCGGATAGAAAGCCTTTCACTAATTGACAGACGTGATGTGCTTGTCCGTGATCTTTTCATTGGCTATATCGAAAGTCTGGATGGTGCACCGTTTGAACAGGTGTACATGGACTTTGGTGCGCCGGAGAGCGAGCAGTTCCCTGCTCTTGTCGGAAGGGACCTGGATTTTAAAGCCTGGTCTGATATACTGGAAAATGAAGTCATCTTTCATGTGATCAGTGCCGGTGGTGGAGCTTACCGGGCATGCGTGGAGTACCTGGACAAAATCATTCAGGTTGTAAGCGGCCGTTTCCGTATCATTGTCTGGCATAACATCGGCACCTTTCACCAGTTTCCACAGCTGGCAAAAGAGCTCTCTGACAACTGTGAGCTGTTTGGACTTGAACTGCGTGAGTTCGGTGACTTTAACGCCGACACGCTGATAGGAAAAATGATTCTGGACGGCATCAGAAATGGTAACAGTCTGGACCAGTATCCGCCGGGCGCAAGAATACGTCTTCAAGCCGAGCTTAAAAACAACTTCAGCCATGAAAGAAGTTAGCAAAGAAGACCTTGTCCGCATTCAGGGAGCCTACCGTCTGAAGTACGGTATAAAAATGGATGACTGGTCTGCGTCTGTACTTTATGAGATCCACGAGAATTTCGGTCAGCTGGATGGCAGTGTGAACAGGTCAATCAATCAGATCAGCCAGGCCGCTGACAGGATTAAAGGCACTCACAAATCGATTCACTTCCAATCCAAAAGGCAGGCATTCTTTTTCGGGATGGGCATCTTTGTTCCATTGGCATTTGCGATGATCATATTTTCGGTTTCACACTTCTGGCTTAAAAGCAGCAGCCAGGAGTACGAGCGCACACAGCGCATCATTGATACTTATGAAAACGTTTCGGACTACGTGCTTTTGATGCAGAACGGAAAGATCATTGAGAAGGATGGCGCTAATTTTCTGGTGCTTGAGCCCAGACCTAAAAAGGGCGATGTCAGGATTGGAAAAGAGTACGTCTTTGATCATCCCAACAAGCGGGTCCTTGTGCCTTTGGGTAGAAAATAACCGCTGAAAGCCAGCATCTGAACTTTTATGAACTTTCTTAAACTTTGGTTGCCAAAAGCTGCCATTTATGAACTTCTATGAGCTTAGGCGTTGGCTTTACCAAAACAAGCTATCGCCGGTACGCCATAAAAATGGCGACCGGCGGGAGCTTGCAAGGGGCTACGCCCCCTTGACCCCCTGGCTATTCACCTTTGGGCTCATAGCTTATCGTAACAGACCATTTTAAATCCCACAGATGATGGAAAATAAAAGACAAAAAGGAAGGCCGTCAAAAGACGAAAAGACCGTAAGAAGGTCCCATTTTTCTATTTGGGCAACAGCCAGTGAAAAGCAGCGCGTCAACGTGCTGATTGAAAAGAGCGGGCTTTCAGCCAGTCAATTCTTTTTGACACTGGCACTGGATACACCCATTAAAAGGCCCCAGAAAAAATCGCTTCCAGCCAAGACGGCAGAAACGATTTTGATCCTTGAAAAACTCAGTGGCATTCTCTCGCTCGCAGTTCTGAAAGCATCCAGTGCTGATATGCTTTCCCAGCAGTGGCAACAAAGCAGCCAGCAGGTCAGATTGCTATCAAGACTCATCATGCTGTTTGCATTTGAGGATTTCGAGCTCAGATCTTTCCGCAAGACTTTGTCTGATATCAAAGACTGGACCGGGCAGCTGTACAGTTATCTGGAAATGGTTTTACCGCAGACAGAGAATAAGGCCAGTGTCGTTGAAAGAACACAGCAGCTGCATCACGCCAGTAGTGCGCTTTTGGAAAAGTACGAAGCACATTATCTGAAAGACGAAACACCATCTGAGATTTTGCCTATCTGGAAGAGTTCGGAAACTGACCGTCCAGGGCCTGTGCATGAAATGATCAGGCAGGCCGCTGACGAGCTGATCAAAAACAGAAGGTTATGATCGGGCAAGTAAAACTTGGCAACTACGCAAAACGGATCATTGAGTATTGCTACTATGACAAACACCTTACCGCGCAGCTGCGCAGGGAACTGGGTCCGAATGATGTGCGTGGGGAGCTGGTCTACATCCAGCACCTTGCGCTTCAAAAGCTGCCTGATGGCAGGTTCGATATTGACAACCTGATCAAACAGTTTTTGGATAACCGTGACAGGAATACCAAGCTCAACAAGTTTGTATGGCACCAATCGTTCAGCTTTCCGCCCGGGGAAAATCCGGGTGATGACAGGATCAGACAGATCACCACTGAGTTCGCTAGGGATTTTGGTTTTGAGCAGAATCAGATGCTGGTTTTCCGCCACACAGATACGGCGCACGCACACTTTCATGTGGTCGCGAACAGGATCAATTACAATGGTAAAAACACAGCGGATCATTTCAATAACTACGCACGTACCGGAAAGTTCTGCCGTCGGATCGAGCTCGAACTGGGTTTGGCTATCACACCGGAAATGCATCTGACAGACGAGGATCGCCAGCAAAACAGACAAACCAACAAGGCGATCTTAAAACTGAAAGAGCTTATTGACCAGCAGCTGCCAACGGTAAAAACTTTTGATGAGCTAAAATCAAAACTCGAAAAACAAGGATACAAAACCTATCTGGGACGGGGTATTGCATTCATGAACACCAAAAACGGCATGAAGCTTAAAGGCTCACAGATCGGAAGGGAGTATTCTCTGGCAAATCTGGAAAGACAGTTGGGTGTAGCCATGCAGCTTGAACAATCTGAAAGAAAAGATAAGCGTTTGCGTAAAGGGAAAGGGCTGAGCATTGGATGATAAACCGCGTTTACTGTGAAGCTAATCACTCAATATCATCAGAATGGGCTTCAAAAAAGATAACTAACACTAAGAAAG
>DASYHR010001044.1:0-5987 GCA_035998385.1 Dyadobacter sp.
ACTTTATCTGAGTCAATCACATATATTCGAGTCTGCACCTAAGCAGGCAATCTCTACGGTGCCGGATGTAGGCCCCGGACAGAACAAAGCAATCCTGACACTCTCAAACGGGCAATCAATTGCGCTGGACGCTTCTGCGAGGGGAATTGTCGCACAGGAAGGACAAATGAAAATCACAGGAAGTGGAAATGGGGAGTTAGCATATGCTCAGCAGGGAGAGGGCAGCCAGACGGCAACAGGAAACAATACCATAAGTACGCCCGCAGGAGGTCAGTACCGCGTTGTATTGCCTGACGGCAGCAAGGTCTGGCTCAATGCCGCATCATCTTTGAATTATCCGGCTGTGTTTACGGGGCCTGTAAGAAGTGTTTCGGTAACCGGAGAATGTTATTTTGAAATTGCCAAAGATGCAGGGCACCCGTTTATAGTGCAAATCGCAGACAAACAAAAGATTACTGTGCTGGGAACGCACTTTAATGTGAGTGCCTATACAAACGATGATCAAATCAGCATAACGCTTTTAGAAGGATCAGTTAAGGTAAGTGAGCATAGCAGAACAGCTGGTAATTCAGGAAAGGAAATCAGGTTGATGGTAGGAGAACAGGCGACGATGGGGAAGGATGGAGTGTTCTCCAAAAAGGATGTAGATGTGAATCAGGCAGTCGCGTGGAAAGAGGGTTTGTTTTATTTCCAGAATGCTGATGTGCCTACTGTGCTGCGCCAGATAGAACGGTGGTATAACGTCAGGGTAGTATATAATGCGGCGGATTATACCGAAATGTTTTCGGGTAAAATACACCGCGACGCAAATCTGTCACAAATGCTTGAAATTCTACGCTTTTCAGGATTGGATTTCAAGCTGCAGTCATCGGGTGATAAATCGCTGAATGGCGAGCTTGTGTTGACTTCTGCACGCGATTAGGGATCTTATTTCAATTACATAACACATTCATTTATGCAAGACCGTCTACGAAGCCCTTAGAAAATAAAACAGGTATTGAATAAAAGACCGCAGGTATGTTGCGAGCATTTCTGCGGTCGTATTCAGGTACAGAACCGGCATAACCGGCAAATGACTTCACATTATTTCTAACCCAAACAGTATAAATGTAATGAATTTTATTACAAAAGGGAATTCCATGCCCGGTGAGCACGTGAAAGCGATCAGCGTGAGGTATGAATATAACTTGATGGAAAGGGTGCCATCGAAACTAAAACGGCGCGTTATTATGCAAATCAAACTGATTGCTCTCTTGCTGACGGTTTTTTTTATTCAGGTGAAAGCAGACAGCGTAGCGCAGCCTCTCTCACTGAGTGCTAAAAACATGTCTGTTGAGAAAATATTTCAGACAATTGAAAGACAGAGCAAATACGTATTTTTTTACAATGACAAGGATGTAAATCATCTGAGATCAAGTATCAACCTGAAAAACGCTCCGATTGAATCTGTGCTTCGTGAATGTTTTGAAGGGTTGCCTCTGACTTTCAAAATTATTGATAATACGGTAGTGATCCGTAAGGCAGAACAAAGGCCTGCTTCTGCAGTTTTACTTAATACGCCAGGTAAGGTTAGTCCAAAGATTGATCTTAAAGGTGAGGTGCTTGATGACAAAGGGGAACCGCTACCGGGAGTAAGTGTTCGGGTCAAAGACAGCATGGAAGGAACAACTACAGATGGTGAAGGGAAATTCTCGCTGAGTATAAATGCAGAGCAGAACACAATATTGCTTTTTTCATTCATCGGTTATGTTAGTCAGCAGGTCGACGTTAAAAATCAGACAAATATCAGAGTTGTACTAACGGTGGATACGAAAGCGCTTGATGAGATTGTTGTGGTTGGTTACGGTACTCAGAAAAAGGCGAGTGTCGTCAGTTCTATCAGTACGGTCAGCGGCAGTCAAATTACTTTTCCTACGCGTAACCTAACTAATAATCTTGCAGGACAAATGGCCGGGCTGATGAGTATTCAGCGAACGGGGGAGCCTGGCAGGGATGATGCCGAATTCTGGATCAGGGGTGTGAGTACATTTGCGGGAGGAACAGCACCTCTGGTTTTGGTCGATGGAGTACCTCGCTCGTTCAGTAATATTGAGCCTGATGAAATTGAAACATTCTCTGTATTAAAAGATGCCGCTGCTACCGCTGTTTATGGCGCTGAAGGTGCCAATGGAGTAATTTTAGTGACGACCAAAAGGGGTAGCATTGGCAAACCACAGATTTCTTTTCGTACAGAACATAGTTTTTCGACACCCACACGCCTTCCAGAGTTCGTAGACTCATGGCAGTATCTGGAGCTTGCCAATGAGGCACTTACGAATGATGGGATGAGTCCCGTGTTTTCACCAGAGCTGATTGCCAAATATAAAAGCGGTGAAGACCTTGATCTGTATCCGAATGCGAACTGGCTGGGTCAGCTGATGAATAAGGTTAATCGTAATCAGCGGTATACGCTTAATTTTCGCGGAGGTACAGAAAAAGCCCGGTATTTCGTCTCCGGTGCATACTTTGCCGAGGATGGTGTTTTTAAGGACGATCCACAAAATAAATATGAAACCAACGTCGGGTTGAAGCGCTACAATCTACGGAGCAACATTGACATGGACATAACTCCAACTACACTTCTGAATGTAGATATCAGCGGGCAATATCTGGCACGCAACTGGGCAGGGGTAGACCCGGAAGATATATTTGGCATCATGCTCAACACTCCTTCTTATATTTTCCCGGCAGTCTACAGCGACGGAACTACTGCTACCTATCCCGCCGAGAATGATAGTAACAATCGTAACCCCTACAATCAGCTTTTCAACTCGGGCTACAAAAAAGAGTGGAATGCATTGCTACAAACGGGAGTAGGACTAACACAAAAGCTGGATTTTGTTACGCCCGGACTGTTCCTGAATGGTAAAGTAAGCTTTGATTATGACGGCACGTTTTCGTCTACGAGGTCGCTAAACCCAAACCGTTTCTATGCGACCGGGAGAGATGCCGACGGTAATCTTGTTTTCAGCCAGTCTGTATCCGGCAATCCGGATATGGGCGAACCGGTTGAAGGCTTCAGCGCGGCTAAGAAAATCTACATGGAGACTTCTTTGAACTACAAGAAACTCCTGGGCAATCATTCACTGAATGCTATGCTGCTATATATGCAGAAGGAATTACAGAATCACGATCAGGCACTCGCATTCAGAAAACAGGGTATAGTCGGCCGGGCATCTTATTCGTATGGTGATCGGTATTTTATTGAAGGCAATTTTGGCTATACAGGTAGTGAAACATTCGCGAAGAACCACCGCTTCGGTTTTTTTCCGGCGATTGGTATTGGATATATGATATCCAACGAGGCGTTTTTTCCTGAGGCATTGAAGCGCACTATTACATCATTCAAAATCAGGGCTTCGGCGGGCAGAACCGGAAACGACAACACGGGAACCTCCCGGTTTCTGTACCGGCCAACATTTAAGACGGATGCTTATAACTTCCAGCAGGGTATTACCTCGGGTGGAGGTTCCAATGGATTGGGAACAGGTATTCACGAATTGCAATTTGAAAATCAGTCGTTACAGTGGGAGATTGAAAACAAATACAATATGGGTGTAGACCTGAGCCTGTTTGGTAATCAGATCGAGATAAACGCAGATTATTTCCGTTCCAAACGTACGGGAATCCTCCTACAGAGACGTACCATTCCTGGCACTGCCGGATTCTGGGCATCACCGTGGGATAATTATGGTGCTGTTTCTAACCATGGTATTGACGGAAGTGTCAACGCGCGCCATAGCTGGGGGAAATTTAAGGTAGGTATGAGAGGCACCTTCAGTTTTTCAAGGAACAAGATACTTGAATATGATGAGCTTCAGCAACCATACCCATGGATGGCTTTGACCGGAACACGAGTAAACGAACATACGCTTTATACAGCCGAACGATTGTATACTGACGATGATTTTTATATCACACAAAATACCAATGGTACCTACGCTTATCAGCTAAAAGAGCATTTGCCATCTGTAGCATTACAGAACAATCTCGGGCCGGGTGATATCAAATATGCTGATTTGAATGGAGACGGCGTAATAGATGTATTTGATAAAAAACGCGGGGACGGGCATCCGTACAAACCGGAAATTATATACGGTTTCGGTGCCAACGTTGAGTACAATGGATTCTATGTGAGCGCATTTTTTCAGGGTACCGGCAATACATCTGTGTTGTTGGGAGACGGAAACAGCACATTTTTCCCTTTTAACTGGGGTTACGACAAGTCCAACTACCGTTCCTTTATGCTCAACAGATGGTCGCCGGACAACCCGAGCCAGGATGTGGTCATGCCCCGCCTGCACCAGCGGTATGAGCGTAATGTGAATAAAGAGGCCAGTACCTGGTGGTTGAGAAGCGGAAATTTTCTTCGTTTTAAGAACCTGGAAATCGGGTATAATCTTCCAAAGCCTGCTGCCAATAAAATTAAGGCACAAAGTATGCGGATTTATATGATGGGCTATAATCTGGGGGTTTGGGATAAGATCAAATACTGGGATCCGGAAACGGGCAATAACAACAGGGGGCTTAGTTACCCTTTGCCCAGGACGCTCTCGTTGGGATTGGATGTGACATTTTGATAATCAAAGAAACCGTATAGACTATGAAATTATATAAAACTATTATATTCTCTTTCTGCTTTTTGCTGGGCGCGTGTACCAAATTTCTGGACGTATCCGATGAGTTGGCTGGTGGTTTAACATCTATTGACGACGTGTTCAATAACGTTTCCTATACCAAAAGATGGTACTCCCAAATTTTCGACGGTGTGCCGGATTATTCGGTCATTCACAGCCTTAACTATTCTTCCGGGCTTCAAAATGCTTGGACTTCCATGGCCGACGAAGTGTTTACAGAAACAGCTGGAGGTGCTCAGAACGCCGGTATCTATTCCGAATGGAATTCAGGAACCAACAACTTCCACAGATGGGCGCAACTGTTTAACCTGATACGGCAGGCAAATATTTTCATAGAAAACGCCAAACCGATCAGCGGAACCGGTACCAATGCGCAGGTACTTACAGGGGAAGAAGTGGACCGATTTATAGCTGATGCCCGTTTTATGCGCGCCTATTATCATTACCTTCTTATGGAACAATATGGTCCGGTGCCGATCGTGGAAAAATCACTGGATTTGACGGATGATCTCGATTTCGAAAGAAGGCCGATTGATGAAGTGGTCAGTTTTATAGACAGGGAATTACTTTTAGCCATGCAAGGAATGCATCAGGGCAACTACCACACAAATGAAAACTACAGAGCCGTTCCTACCAAAGGTACTGCCCTGGCAGTCCGGGCAAAACTATGGGTGTATGCGGCCAGTCCGCTATTCAATGGCGGCTACCCGGAAGGTCAACAGTTGACTGCTTCAGATGGGATACCACTTTTCCCTGCACAGGATTTAAATAAATGGAAAAAGGCTGCCGAGGCTTGTAAGGATCTGATTGACTTTGCTGATGCTGGAAACTATGCACTTTACAAAGCCTATACAAATGGAACTTTAGATCCTGACCGCTCGGTGTATGAGCTATTTCAGGAGTACAATTCAGAGGTGATATGGGCAACAGCAAAAACTGGCTGGGGAGGTATGGATGGAAGTGGTTTTGACCGACGCTCAACCCCGACCAGTGAGCAAAACGGGCAGGGAGATATAGCGGTGTTACAAGAGCTGGTAGATGATTTTGCGATGAAAGACGGACTTCCGATCAAAGAAAAAAGCCATTTGAAAAAGTCCCCTTTATACAAAGAGGAGGGCTATGCCGATTACAACGGTTCCATGGTTCATAACATGTATATCAACCGTGAACCACGTTTTTACAACACCGTATTTTTCTCAGGTCGCAAGTGGCATATCACCAATAATGTGGTCAGTTTCCATCTGGGCGGTAATGCCGACCGTACTAAAGCATATTATCCTGCTACTGGTTTCCTTCTTTATAAAAGATTTA